>WRDJ01000149.1 GCA_009783495.1 Clostridiales bacterium
CCCGGTTATGAAGTCTAACAATCCCGATGCAGAAAGTATCGCGGCAGCAAGCGCAGCAATTCCGCCCGCGCGCCGAAGCCTTGCAGGGCGGCCTCGGCCTCCCCGGCGGTTTTTTCCCCGAAGCGGCGCGCCTCCTCCAAGCCCATAAGTGATATATAGGTGGTTTTATGGTTTTTCTTATCGCTGCCGACCGGCTTGCCCAGCTTGCTCCCGTCGCCAATCTCGTCTAAGATATCATCCGCGATCTGGAAAACCAGCCCCAGCTTCAGCGCGTATTCGGTCAAATCGGCGATCTCCTCTTCCCGTGCGCCCGCCAAAAGCGCCGCACCGGCTATCGAGGCACAAAAAAGCGCTCCCGTCTTGCGCTCGTGGATATAGCGCAATTCTTCCGCGCCAAGTTCGCGGCCCTCGCAAACGATGTCTACGCATTGGCCCGCCACCATGCCGAAAGCGCCGGATTGCCGGGCCACATAATCCACGGCGGCCAACAGCCTTTCGGGAGCGGCGCAAGCGGCCGTTTGCAGCATGGCGTTGAAAGCGTGGGTCAAAAGGGCGTCCCCGGCCAGGATGGCCTGCGCCTCGCCGAAAACCTTGTGCGAGGTGGGCCGCCCGCGGCGCAGATCGTCGTCGTCCATGGCCGGCAGGTCGTCGTGGATCAGCGAATAAGTGTGGATCATCTCCAAGCCGCAAGCGAAAGGCAGGTATGGCCGGTCGTCCATCTCAAAGAGCCTTAATACGGCGAAGAAAAGCCCCGGCCGCAGACGCTTGCCCCCGGCAAAAACGCTGTAGCGCATCGCTTCGAACAAAACGCCCTCCATTTGCCCCGCGCCGGGACGCGGCAGCAATTCATCCAGGCAGGCGTTCACTTCCCCGGCTTTTTCAGAAAAATATTTCGCTATATCCATTTTCTGCCTCTCTTCATCGGTAGTTTTGTTCTTGCTGTCTGTTGCCAGGTTGTAAATAATTTGTTGATTCTTTGTTTTCTATTTGCCGAAAATGAATTCGGCTGAGTCTATATCCAATTTATCCATTTTTACAATTACCCACTTTGAAATGGGCATTGACGCGTTTGGCACAGTTTTTTTAGATGTTAATTGTTTGTAATTGATAGTCAAAGCCTGCTCGTCGAAGAAAATGCTCTTAATCTTGTAAGGATTGCTGGAAGAGGTTGTAAAACAGTGCATAACAATCATGCTCTGCTCAAAGTCTACTTCTACAGGAAATTCTTTGAACACCGTATCAAACTCAGCTTTTTCAACAATGATTTTTGTCCTATACGTTGGATATGTTTCGTCTTGGACATAATCTCCTGTGACGCTCGAAAAAGAACCATGGGTCAAATTATTCTCGTAGAATTCATCGTTCAACCATGTTCTGTTTTCGTAAACATTACCATACATAACGGCATTATACTTCTTGTTCCCGCACCCCGCCAAGCCAGCTATGAGGGACAGTATCATGACAACCATAAGGCATAGGGGCAATATTCTTTTTAACAAAACTCTCATAGGCGCAGTCCTCCTTGTCGGGTTGCAAGACAAATTGCTTTGCCTGTTACGGGACGTTGCGCTCTTGTGCACTATCTCCGGTATCAATGGGATTTTGACCATTTTGGCTATCTCCTGAATGTATGTTTTTTGTAAGATATAATATTTTGTCATGAGGAACTTCGTCCTCTATCTCGCGCCTTTTTCGGCATTGAGCATTTCCAAGCCCAACAAGGCCACCCCCACCGCATTGTCCCCGGCATAGCGCGGGTGGGAAAAGCAAACCGAGAGACCGGGCGAAAGGTGCTGCGTCAGGTAACGGCGCAGGCGGCTGTTGGCGGCCACCCCGCCGGTGATCAACACATAGCGCGTGCCCGTGCGCAAGGCCGCCGCCTTGATGACCTTGCTCAAGGTCGCGGCGATATTGTCAAAAACCGCCGCTGCTACATTTTTGGCGTCGGCCCCCCACTTGATCAATCGCGCCGCCGCGCTTTCCGGCCCGGAAAAAGAGAAATCCAACCCGTTGACCGCCACCTGCAGCTTGACCTCGGGCTGCTCGACGCTTTCCGCCAGGCGCTCCAGCTCCGGCCCGGCGGGAAAGCCCAGACCCAAGGCCACGCCCACCCGATCAACGAATTGCCCGGCCGCCAGGTCGCTGCGGCCCAAAATCTTGATCTCGAAACGGCCTTTCCCCTCTTTGACATGCAAAAGCTCGGAAGTCCCCCCGGAGATATGCACGGCCAAAAAGAGCGTGGGCGGAGGGGCGGGCAAAGACCAACGCGCCGCCGCCAGGTGCCCCTCCTGATGGGTGGTGGCGAAAAACGGCACTCCCAGGGCTTGGGCAAGCATTTTCCCGGCGCTTTCCCCGACGCAAAAAACCGGCATATATGAATCCTCAGCCGGCCTCGGTCTGACGCTCGCGCACACCCCGGTGATCTTGGCGGCGCCACGGCGGGATAGAACCTGTTGCAAGACCCGGGGCGCCTGATGGATATGGGAAAAGACGGCCTGAGATTGCGCCACTCCGCATTTGCCCTGCTCCACCGGGATCATTTCCCTTTGCTCGCGCAGAAGCTTGCCCCCGTCGCTCACCAAAGCCATGGAGGTTGTATAATAGCTGGTGTCTATGCCCAAAATCATAGGCGTCTTCGCCTCTCTTTTTAAAACAGGGGCCGCCGCGCAAGCGGCGGCCCCTGAATATTATTCACTCAAGGCCCTTGTCCTTCCTGAAACTATCAAGGACGCCGTTGACAAAAGCGCCGGATTCCTCGCCGCCGAAGGTTTTGGCCAGTTCGATGGCCTCGTCTATGGTCACCGTGGCCGGGATTCCGGAAAGATGCAGCAATTCAAAAACCGCCATGCGCAGGATATTCTTATCCACGTTGGCCAGACGGTCTATACCCCAGGCGGAAAGGAAACAGGCGAGCTGACCGTCCAGTTCGGGGATGCGGCTGAAAGCCCCCTCCGCAAGCTGCAAAGCGAACTCTTTAAAAGACCCTGTCAGATTAGCTTCCTCCAGGGTGGCCAAAGCCGTTTCCATGCTGTTTTGCCCCACATCCATCTGAAAAAGCATTTTTAATGCCGTTTCTCTGGCTATATGCCTGTTCAAGCCGGCTCCCGCCTTCCCCGCAAACGGCCCTCAGTCATTATCGTTGCCGAAGAGCTTTTGCACGGTTTTTTTGATGCTGCCCTTGCTGTCTATATGAGAACCTATAAACAGGCCGATCAGGACGCAGATCAGCAAAAAGAGGGCGCGCAAAAAACCGAAACTCAAAACTATGATGCCGAAAAGTAGCGCGACCAAAACGCCGACTATCTTGCCGCGGTGTTTATCCCAAATCTTGCCGAAAAGCTCGCCCAGCTCCATAGGAATCCTCCTTAACCGTCTTACCCGTCATTAGTGTTGCCAATAAAGCTGCGATCAAACTCATTATTTCTGGCCGGCAATATTGGTGACGGCCGTTTTCACCTGGCAGATCTGCAAGCCGACAATGGCCTCCAACTGCTCTTTAACTTCTTTCTGCAACACGGTGACCGTCTCCGGAATATTGCAATCCGGGA
>WRDJ01000150.1 GCA_009783495.1 Clostridiales bacterium
GTAAAGTCCTGATTGTCTTCCGCATTCGCCATCGCCGCGGCCGAGAGCGCGAACACCAAGGTCAGCGCGAGCAGGATAACTAAGAATTTTTTCATATGTAATACCTCCGTTTTTTTATTTTTGAGGGAATCTCGTTCCTTTTCTTGCTATGTTCCGTGTAACGACCACTTTTTTCCATTCGCCCGGCTGCGGTCGCCTCGCAGCCCTGTTTTTTCCGTCTCACCCCCTTTTTTTCTGGTGTTTTACGCTCCCGGTCACACGAAAGGGCGTTTTTCCGAAACCCCCGGTCACGCATTTTGACGTTTTTCTTACCCATTGTCTTATATGTTACCATGCTTGTCTTTTTTTGACAATCCCTTTTACGCTTCGGCAAAAAATATTTTTATTCGGGAACGAGAAAGCAAAAAATCCCCCTCCCGAACCTGGGGAGGGGGCAAAACAGCGGCGAGAGGATATGGGGGAAAAATACAGGCGAAAAGCAGGCGCATCATGTGCGTCCCTGCAAACCGGGGTGGCTTGCCGGCCTCAGACTATTTCTAATAAATCTTTATCCAGCACGTGCATATCCTCCAGGCCGCTCTCTCCCAGCGCAACCACGTCCTCAATCCTCAAGCCGAGGCGGCCCGGCAGATAAAGCCCGGGTTCCACGCTGAAAACCATGCCCTCGTTCAGAATTTGCCGGGAATCCCGCCCGAAATGAGGCGCTTCGTGCACGTCGAGGCCCACGCCATGCCCGATGCGGTGGATGAAATATTGACCGTAACCGGCGGCATCAAGAATTTCCCGTGCGGCTTCCTCCACGCTGTGGGCGGAAACCCCCGGCGCTATGCGCGCCCTGGCCGCCAGATTGGCCTGCAAAACCGCCTGGTAAAGCTCTTTTTGCAAAGCGTCGGCGCGGCCGAAGCAAACCGTGCGCGTGATGTCGGAGCAATAACCCTGAAAAGTGCAGCCGAAATCCATCATCACGAATTGCCCGGCGGAAAGTTCATCCTGTCCGGCGCTGTGGTGCGGGTTGGCGGCGTTGGCGCCGAAGGCCACTATGCTGGGGAAGGAGAGGCCCTCCCCGCCCGCCTTTTTCATCTCCAGTTCCAGCATATTGACCAGTTGGCGCTCCGTGAGGCCTGCGCACAGCTGTGGCAAAACGGCCTTAAAGGCCTCCGCCGCGATGCCTCCGGCATATTTGAGCAGGACGATCTCATCCCGGCTTTTGCGTATGCGCAGCCGCGACAAAAGCTCCCCCGCCGGGACATATGGACAATGACGGCCCAAATGCGCGGAAATCCGCATGAAGTGGCCCGCCCACATACGCTCGTCAATGGCCGTGAGCCCGGCTTCCCGTGAAAGTGCCTGCCGGAGCGCCGAGGCCGTGGAAGCATCGTCCCTGATGATGAGGGGTTGAAAAAGCGGTTCCAGCGCCCTGGCCTCGCCTTCGTAAAGGCCGGACAATAGCAGGAAGGGCCGGCCTTGCGCCGGGATAACCGCCAACGTGAGGCGGTCATCTGGCATGATGTCGAGTCCGGTCAGATAGCGCAGGCTGGCGGAGGGGGCGACGGCGAGTTGCCCCACGTTCTCAGAACACATGAGGGCTTGCAATTCCTCGATCCGTTTGAAAAATATTTCCATTTCAGGCTCCTTTGGACGAAAAATCAGGCAGAGATAACCTCTGCCTGAGTGGTGGGCCCACCTGGGATCGAACCAGGGACCGACCGGTTATGAGCCGGTGGCTCTACCGCTGAGCTATAGGCCCACATGGGAAGCGGCAGAGAATATTATACTAAAAAGTTCTTCAGAACGCAAGGAAAATCTTTTTACGGTTTTTGCGCACCGATGGGTGCCGGATAAAACGCAGGGCGGGGTTGCCCCCGCCCTGTATATTGAATTTTTTCATACCACGCTAATCCAAATATTTTTCGATTAGCGCGTTAAACGCTTTTTCAGAACAAGATCTGAATTGTGAATAAACGGGTTTTCCGGCAGGGTCGAATCTTGCTATCATATACAATGATAAAATTTCATAACCACCGCCTTTATAATATAATTTTATGCAAATGCCCCTGTGCCACATAGGATCCCCGAATAGAAGCTGTTTATATACTAATTTTGAAATATCCAAAACCACATCATTAATTACTTCTTCATCTTCGATAGTAATTAACAATTGTGAAATTTTGCTTTCAAAATCATTCCCTCCTCCATATATATTTTCCCCCAGGTCAATGATTTCTATTTTCACAACTTCGTTTTTCAGCTCTTCATAATCATACCTGAAGGACGGAATACAAGCCGTGAATAACAGCGTGCTTATTAGCATTAATATTGACAAACAGGCTGTTACCATGTATTTCTTTTTCATAACTACCTCCGCTTCCGCCCTTACGGATCAACTAAATACATTATTGCTTCATAATTGAGTAATTCCGTAAACAATACCTCTATTGTTTACGCCGCCTAATATATCAGTCGAATATTCCCACGGTTGCGAATAATACGGCGCTCCCCCAACCTATTTCGCGGCATCAACGGCGGCGAGCTTGCGCAGGATCAGGTCGCGGTTGATGCAATATTGCTCGGCGTTTTCCCTGGTGATCAGGCCCTTGGCGTAGAGATCAACGATGCTGGCGTCCATGCTCACCATGCCTTCGTTGCCCGACGAATAAATGACGTTATCCATCTGATGGATCTTGGATTCGCGGATCATATTGCGGATGGCGTTGTTGGCGATCATGATCTCGAAGGCCGGCACCATGCCCCCCTTGGCGCCGGGGATGAGCTGCTGGGAAACCACCGCCTCCAGAACCATGGAAAGCTGCACCCGGATCTGCTGCTGCTGATTGGGCGGGAAAACGTCTATGATGCGGTCAATGGTATTGCTTGCGCCCACGGTGTGCAAGGTGGAAAGCACCAGCTGCCCCGTTTCCGCCGCCGTCATGGCGATGGTGATCGTTTCCAGGTCGCGCATTTCACCCAGCAAAATGACGTTGGGCGCCTGGCGCAGGGCGGCCCGCAGCCCCCTCACATAGCTTTGCGTATCGCTGGAGACCTCCCTTTGGCTGACCACGCTTTTGTCATGGCGGTGCAGGAATTCCAGCGGGTCTTCCAAGGTTATGATATGGGCGTTCCGGCTGTGGTTGATCTGGTTTATTATGCAGGAAAGGGTGGTGGATTTGCCGCTGCCCGCCGAGCCGGTAATCAGCACCAGCCCCTTCATCTTGCGCGCCAAGCCGATCACGCCCGGCGGAATATTGAGCGACTGATAATCCGGCAGAGAGAATTGCGTCACCCTTAACACGGCCGCCTGCGAACCTCGCTGCTTATAAGCGTTGACGCGGAAGCGCCCCACCTTGGGGATGGAAAAGGAAAAATCGTCATCCCCGGCCTCAAAGATCCTTTTATGGTTTTCGCTGCTGGCCAGGGCATATAGCTGAGCGATCAGGTTGGCCGTGTCCAGCGGCATCAGTTTTTCCCCGCCCATGGGAACGATGCGCCCGCCGATCTTGAAAGAGATGGGGCA
>WRDJ01000151.1 GCA_009783495.1 Clostridiales bacterium
AAGAGAAACGCAGGAGGGTTCTCCCATCCTTTCCAAAAAGCGCATTGACCAGGAATCGGCTTGGGAAAACGTGCAAAAGGCCAAAGAAGAGGGTCGGGCGGTGACCGGCAAGATCGTGGAAGTTGTCAAGGGCGGCCTGCTGGCCGACGTGGGCATCCGCGGCTTCATCCCTGCTTCCCTGGCCGCGCTGGGCTTTGTGGACGACCTCAACCCCTTCGTGGGCAGAACCGTGGCCATGAAGGTGATCGAGTGCGAGAGGCAGACCAACAAACTCATCCTTTCTCCCAAGGCGGTTTTGAAGGAAGAAAGCCAAAAACAAAAGCAAGCCGCCTGGGCCGACCTTGCGGAAGGTCAGGTCAGATCCGGCGTGGTGCGCCGCCTCACCAATTTCGGCGCCTTCATTGACGTCGGCGGGGTGGACGGGCTGCTGCACGTTTCCGAAATGGCCTGGCACAGGGTGAATCATCCCTCCGACCTGCTCAAGGAGGGGGACAGGCTTGAGGTGCGCGTTTTAAGCGCCGACCCGGTGAAAGAAAAAATTTCCCTCGGGCTGAAGCAGTTGTTGCCCAACCCCTGGTCGCTGGCCGTGGAGAAATATCCGCCGGGCAGCGTCATCAAGGCCAAGGTCATGCGCACCGCCAATTTCGGCGCGTTTCTGGAGGTGGAGCCGGGCGTGGAAGGCCTGGTTCATATCTCCCAGCTTTCCCATGAAAGACAGAATAAGGCCGAGGATGCGGTGAAGCCTGGCCAAATCGTGGATGTGAAAGTCTTGTCCGTTGATCCGCAGGCCAAGAAGATGAGCCTGAGCATCAGGGACGTCCTGCCCAAGCCCGCGCCCGCCGCGGAAGCTGCCGTTGCGGAAGAAGCGGCGCCCCTTGCGGAAGACGCGCCCGCCGCGGAGGCCGTTGCAGAGGAAGCCTAAGAGATCGGATTCCGGAGTTTTATCTGTCGGCAAAGCCCGCCGTTTTGCGGCGGGCTTTGCCGTGACCGTTATAAACCATGTTATAAACCACAAAGAAAAGCCCGGCGAACCGGGCTTTTCTTTGTGGTGGAGACAGCTGGATTCGAACCAGCGGCCTCTTGTATGTGAAACAAGCGTGAGCAATTTAAGCCAGCTTTTTCTTGCATAAAAACACCTACTATAACCGAATGTAGCAGGTGTTTTGCAATAGGGCGAAAGAGTAAACTATCAAGAAATTGCATGGGATGTGGTTAAGTTTTTTGCGGTTGCTAACAAATTTTAGAGGAAATGTTACTATGTATATATTTGTTACTACGTAAAAGATAAACCCTCTCCACCCCATAAAGCCATGCGAACTCTCAGTTGGAAAAGCCGCCGCCGTCTTTGCCTTTTATTCACGTATCCAACGTAAATATGCTTCCCATACCTCAACGCTGATGTCATCCGGTCTGTCTTTTTCTGTTGCGTCGTCTATGCCAAGGGCCGCCATCCGTTTGTCCAGTTTACGAAAACGCCGGGTATCTTCTTTCGTGCCTTTGGGGTCATCGAACATGTCCCCGCTGATCAGCTCCACCTCGCCACCCATTATCTTGTTAATTTTAATAATAGACCTGTTAAATGTGTTTCCGCGCGAATCAATATATTTGTAATCGCCAATTTGTTTGACTTCGGCCATTTTCGGAATAGGCGATCCGAAGCGGTCTTTGTCTGCTTGTGAGAATATAATTTGCAAATCGTTTGGTCATCATCTTGGAGGGCTTTTTTATGTTGGGTGAATGAAATTTAATGTTTGCAACGTATAAAAAGCGGCTAAAAAGACATTTATCGAAATAAGTCGAAATAACGCTTGACAAGTATTTCCATATTATGGTAAGGTCAAATTAACGAAAAAGGCAAAACTGCCGAAAGACAGCGACGCAAAGCTATGAGGGCCTAATCTGATATTATCGGGATGGCAGCCAGTTGCCGGATGAACAATCCTTTCTTTCGGCAAGCGAAGGAAAGGTTTTTTTATTCCAAGTATAAACCCCTTTTTTGACCGGCTTTATCGCAAAATAAGAAAGCGGGAGGCAAGCAATGACAATCAAGAAAAGTACAAAGGTGATGCTGAGCAAGATATTAACGGTTTTGGTAATCGTGGGCTTCATGTTCGCCAACACCACCTTGCCGGTGGCGGCCATCACGGCGTATCAGGAAGCGAGGGTGCAAAAATCCCTGCAAACTGACTTGCAAACGGATAATGGCATCTCGCCTTATGACGAAAAGGCCTTTGAACTTTTGCTAAGGCTGAGCGAATATAACAGCTTCACCGATGAGGAGAAACTGTATATACGGGAATATCTGGGTATAAGCATGGGTGCAACGCAGGCGGAGAAAGCGGAGCCGGCGGCGCGGGCGGAATTGCCGCTATATGATGAAGCGATCAGGATCATGCTGGAAAAAGGCTCCTTCACACTCTGCGACGGGGAGGAAAAGGCCAAGGTGTTGGAGTTTCTTGGCTGCCTGAGCGAAACAGAGATCGAGGCTCTGACCAAGGACGGTTTGAGCCTGACGGACATATTTCATGTGAATCTCGTCTTGCGGGAAGGCTTTTTCAGCGTTGAGGAGGCCGTCGTCATAATCGCTCTTTATCCCGATGTCGAGGAAAGGAACAAGCAACTTTTCATTTTTCGCTATTTGATGAAAGATCAGGAAGAAAGCGATCTATGGGCGGCCGTCGATTTGTTCGTCGGCGGGAAAAGTGTTTTTGAAGTGAAGCAAATCCTTGATTTGAAAATTAAGGATGAAAGGCAGAGCAGTCCTTCATCGCCCTTAAGGCAAGGCTTGTCAGATTCCATCGCTCCTTTTTATATATGGAACGGCGCCAATGAAAATGTCGATCTGAACAACGGCGGTCTGGGCTATATGCACAATGTTTTGAGCCTGCCCGGCGTGAGCGGTTTCGGCGTGAACCTCACTTTGGTATACAACACTTCCAAGGCACGTTTAGACAAACCCAGTTATCATCAGCTGGGAGCCGGCTGGAACTGGAACCTGCCTTACATAGAGCACATAACCTCCAATAATTCCACAACATCTACCCTTCATCTGGGTGACGGACGCTCATATGAAATTGGAGCGCCTAACTCCAACATCTATACCCTGAAAAACAGTGACCAGACAAACTATTCTCTGCAGGATATGGTGCTGAAAAAGCATACCACATATTCCAACGGCAACGGACAACCCACCTCAGAATATGTACTGGAATACAAAAACGGCGACAAAGTGTATTTCAGTAGCAGCGGCCTGCTCATTGCGCAGAGAGACCGCTATGACAACACCATCCAATATATATACGACCCCCTGAAAAAATTCAACGGCAAAGATGTGATCAACCAGATCATCGACACGGGGAGCAGGGACATTTATCTGACATATGCCAACACTTCAAGCCCGAACGGATGGACGGTCACAGTTAAGGCGCCGGATAACAGCCAAGCCGTCATCAGCATGACACAAATATCCGGTCAT
>WRDJ01000152.1 GCA_009783495.1 Clostridiales bacterium
AAAACGGCAGCGGCAAAAGCACCTTGGCCAAACTGCTGGCCGGGATTTATAAGCCTGGGCGGGGGCAGGTTTTGCTGATGGGCGCCGACACGCGCAAGCTCACCTTGGGCGAGATCGGGCAGAGGATCGGCTATCTCTGGCAAAAGCCGGAGCAGCAGCTTTTCGCCCACACCGTCCTGGAGGAATTGCTTTTTGTGGGCCGCATCAAAAACCCCAAACAGAGCGCCGAAGAGCGCCGGGCGGCGGAGCAGGCGGCTTGGCGTTGGTTGGAATATTTCGAGATCGCGCATCTGGCGGAAAGGAGCGGCTTTTTTCTCAGCCGGGGCGAGAAGCAGCGGCTGGCTTTGGCGGCGGTGGTCAGCCAGGGCGTAAAATATCTGGTGCTCGACGAACCGACCAGCGGGTTGGACGAAAAAAGGAAGGACGCGCTCATCGCCATCTTGCGCAAATTGCAAATTGAAAACGGCGTCGGCATGACCGTGATCAGCCATGATCAGAAGTTCATCCGCGCTTTGGCGGAGAGGGAGATCCTCTTGGACAGAGGGGAGGTGGCGCATGAGCGGAAAACTTCCCGTTGATCCGCGCACCCGCTTGCTGTTGGTAGTTTTCCTCACGGCGGCGGCTTTGGTTTTCAACAAGATTCTCTTTCTGTTGCCGCTTTTGCTGCTGACCGCCGGTCTGTGCCGTGCTTTAGGCGGTTTTGCCGGCGGTCTGTTCAAACGGGCCAAATGGCTGCTGGGTTTTTTTCTTTTCGTGACCTTGATGCAAAGCCTTTTCAACCAAAAGGGGGAAGCCCTGCTCATCGTCGGGAGTTTCCCGCTTCTCACCGACGAGGGGTTGTGGCAGGGGCTTTGCTTCCTCTGCCGCATGAGCGTCATTTTCCTTTCCGCGGGCATTTTGGCCGCCGCCGGGCCGAGGCAGGTCATCCAGGGTCTGATCCAGCTGAAAATCCCCTATGAGCTGGCCTTTATGACCACCTGCGGCATCTCCTTCCTGCCCGTCTTTGCCTCCGAAATGAAAAATTCCCTCACCGCCATCCAGCTTAGGGGGCTGGAACTGAAAAAACTCTCCTTCGCGCAAAAAATCAAGGTTTACGGCTATTTGCTTGTCCCGGTGCTGGAGGGTATAATAATTAAGGCCAAGGAGCTGTCCCGCGCCATGGAAATGCGTGCTTTCCGGGCCTTCAGAACGCGCACCAGTTATTTCACGCTTACGATGAAGCCGCTCGATTATCTGCTCATCGCGGTTTCCGGCGCGGCGCTGGCCGCGGGCTTGACGCTTTATTTTTTGGGAGGGATAGCCACATGAAGGTTTTCGCCATTTTCGGTGTAACGGGCTCCGGCAAGACCACCACGGCGGAAAACGTCATCCGTGAGCTGGTGAGCAGGGGCTACAGCGTCGGCTCCGTCAAAGACATCCACTTCGAAAGCTTCGCCATGGATACGCCGGGCAGCAATACCCACCGCCACAAAACGGCCGGGGCGTCCTTGGTGATTGCCCGGGGCCCGCATGAAACCGACGTGCTGATCCCGGAGCGACTTCCGCTGGCGCAAACGCTGAAGTTTTTCCATCATGATTTTGTGGTCGTCGAGGGCTGCAACGAGGAACCTTTGCCCAAGGTTCTCACCGCCAAAAACTTCGCCGAGGCGGATGAAAGGCTGGACGGTTGGGTTTTCGCCATTTCCGGGCGGCTGGCCAACGAGCATCGGCAATATCAGGGGCTGCCCGTCATCAATGCCGTGACGGAGGCCGCCCTTTTGGTTGACCTGATCGAGGAAAAGGCATTGGAACCGGATTTATGATTATTAGCGTCTTTATTGATTAGAAAGTGGCCGCCGCCGAAGGCGGCGGCCACTTTCTAACTTCTTCCCCCTCCGAATCAGGGGGTGGGGATAACAAAAGCAAGCGGCAAGATGCATGAAAACAAGCCGGCCGTTCAGACGAGGAGGATTCTTCTTGGAAGCACAGAAGGAAAAGCTGATAAGTAAAAAAAATCGCGTCTATAAAAAGGAAAAGCCGGGGCAAGAGGGAAAAACTTATTCCGTGGAAAAGGAATTCACCGATGCGCTTCGTTTCGACACTGAATTGCGCGTGACGCGCGCCCTGGCGGGCAGCGGGCTCTCCGTTCCCCGGCTTTTGCGTGCGGAAGCGCCGCAGGGAAAAAGCCTGGGCAAGCTTGTCTATGAATTCATACCCGGGCCGACGGCGCTGGAATTTCTGGAAAAAGAGGAATTGGGGGAAGGGCAGGCCCTTTTGCTGGAGTTGATTGTCTGGCTGGAGAAATTCCATGAGGCGGCGCGGGAAAAATTCGGCGAACCGTGGATTTTAGGCGACATACATTTACGCAATTTCATCTATAACCCTACTAACGGCCGCTTATACGGGCTGGATTTCGAAAACGCCTGCCCGGGCGGCATCGCGCAGGACATCGCCCGGCTCTTCCTTTTCATCGCCACCTATGACCCGGCTTATACGGAAAAGAAGCTGGCCCTGGCCGCCTTTTTCGCGGAAAAAGCCGCCGTTGCTTTCTCTCTGCCGCGGGAGGCCCTGCTGCAAGAGGTGCGCAAAGAAGCCGCCGAAATGGCGCGCCGCAGGGGCCGCGCCGTGGAAACGGGGCTTTTAACGGAAATCATCGAAAGGGGTATCATTCGATAATGAAACGATTTTTTGCGCTGATTGCGGTTTTTCCGCTCATTTTCCTGCTTGCGGGCTGCCGCGGCGAACAAAACGACAATAATACCCAGAACGCCTATATCAGCGAATTCGCCTTCAAGCTGGATACGTTGGTGGAGGTTAGGGTTTACGGTTATACGGACAGGGCCGTTTTCGATGAAATTTTTGCCGAGATTGACCGCCTGGAAAGCATCCTTTCGATCAGCGCGCTGGGCGGCGATTTGGAAAAGCTGGCGCAAAACAGCGGCCTGGGATATATCGAGCTGCACCCGGAAACGCTTTTCCTGCTGCGCAAAAGCATCGAATATTCCCAGCGTTCCCTGGGGGCCTTCGACGTGACAGCGGGCCCGCTCATCTCGCTGTGGGGCATCGGCGACGGAGAAGGCCATTTCCCCACGCCGGAGGAGCTTTCCGCGGCCCTCGCCCTGATAAACTATGAGGACATCCTTTTCGAGCAGGAACTCGTCATGCTGAGAAACGCCGGTATGTCGGTCAACCTGGGGGCTGTGGCCAAGGGCTATATCGCCGACAAGATCAAAGAATTGCTGCTTTCCAAGGGCATAAAGAACGCTTTCATCAACCTGGGCGGCGACATCGCGACGATTGGAGGGAAACCGGACGGTGAGCCTTTCCGCATCGGCATCCGCGACCCCAAGGGGGCGCCGGGGGATCATTGCGCCGTGGTTGAACTGGTGGAAAAAAGCATCATCTCTTCCGGCACCTATGAGCGGTTTTTCATATATCAGGGCAAG
>WRDJ01000153.1 GCA_009783495.1 Clostridiales bacterium
CCCCTTGCTTTTTTTAAAAAGGTTAAACCCCCCCCCCCCCCCCCCGTCAATGGGCATTTAGCTAGCCTTAAAGTGGTTTGTGAAAATTCGGGGGCCGACGCGCAAACGCCGGCCCCCTGCTCAATCCCCGAAGATTCCCCTTAAATCAAGCCCAGCACAAAAAGGGCGTTACGCACATCGTTCACCTTCAGCAAGGTGCCGCCGCCCAAAGCCTCGCCGGATATACCCGGCAGGACGGCCCGCGTAAAGCCGAAGCGCGCCGCTTCCTTAACACGGCGCTCGGCCTGCGAAATGCCCCTCACCTCGCCCAAAAGGCCGATCTCACCCATCACGGCGATGTCGTCTTCTATGGCATAGCCCCGCAAAGACGAAGCGATGGCCGCGGCCGCCGCCAAATCGCAGGCGGGGTCTTCGATTTTCATGCCCCCGGCCACGTTCAGGTAAATATCCTGCCCGCCCAAAGGCAGACCCAGCTTGCGCTCCAAAACCGCCACGATGATCAAAAGCCGGTTATAATCGAAGCCGGCCGCCAAACGCCGCGGATTGCCGAAAGCGCTGGACGCGGTGAGCGCCTGCACCTCCAGAAGCAGCGGCCTGCTGCCCTGAAGCAGGCAAGTGACCGACGAGCCGGGCATGGAGGGCGGTTTTTGCGCCAGAAAGAAGCTCGAGGGTTCGGAAAAGGGAATCAGGCCTTTTTCCTGCATATCGAAAATGGCGATCTCGTTGGTGGAGCCGAAGCGGTTCTTCACCGCCCGTAAAATACGGAAGGAGCCGTTGCGCTCGCCCTCAAAATATAGCACGGTATCCACCATATGCTCGAGAACGCGCGGCCCGGCCAAGGTGCCTTCCTTGGTGACATGGCCCACCAGAATCACAGCGGCGTCAGACTCACGGGCGAATTCCAGGCATTGCGCGGCGCAGGCGCGTACCTGCGAGACGCTGCCGGGCGCGGAATCCAGCGCCGGGGAAAAGACCGCCTGCACCGAATCCACTATCAACAGCTTGATGTCGTGCTTTTCCGCCTCTTCCAGCGCCGTTTCCAGGTTGGTCTCCGCCAGCAAAAGCACCTGCGGACAAAGCGCGCGCAGACGCTCGGCGCGCAAACGCACCTGATGGGCGGATTCTTCCCCGGTGATATAAAGCACTTTTCCGTGTTGTTCCCCCATCATTTGCGCCGCCTGCAAAAGCAAGGTGGATTTGCCGATGCCCGGCTCGCCGCCCAAAAGCAAGGAGGCCCCGGGCACCAGACCGCCGCCCAGCACGCCGTCCAGCTCGTCCATGCCCAAAAGATAGCGCTCCACCTCTTGCTTGGGGACCTCCGTGAGCGGCCGGGCCGGTTCCGTTTGCCGTGCCCGCTCCCTGCCGCCCTTGGGTGTTGAGACCTTCTCTTCCACCATAGAGTTCCAGGCGCCGCAAGCGGGGCAGCGGCCATACCATTTGGCATTGGAGGCCCCGCACTCATTGCAGACAAAAACCGTTTTCTTCATCATAAACCCTCCGTTTTATCCCCTCCGGTTTTATACTCTCTTATATTCTTTTTTCCGCGCCCAATCCCTCTTGTTCATCAGTCTCATAAGAAAAGGGGGCTTTCGCCCCCTCTTTTTATATTTCTTCTTCCCCGGTTGCTTTGCTGAAAACAATCGCCCCTTCTTCGTTCATGGCGGCGCGGATGCGGTCGCCTTCCGCGAACTTCCCGCTCAAAATGGCCTCGGATAAGGGATCTTCCATGAGGCGCAGAATGGCCCGGCGCAAGGGACGCGCGCCGAAAACCTCGTCGAAGCCCTCTTTGGCCAGAAAATCGTAAACCCCGTCGTCCAGGGTGAGCGTAAAACCCTGCGCCTCCATGCGCTTTTGCAGCTCCGCCGCCATCAGGCGGGCGATCTGCCCGATCTCTTCGCCGGTCAAGGGATGGAAAATGATCATCTCGTCCACGCGGTTTAAAAACTCGGGGCGGAAGGCCCGTTTAAGCGCCTCGTGCACCCGCCCTTTCATCTCCTCATAGCCGTCACTGCCCGCCTCGGCGCTCTTGAAGCCCATGACAGTTTCCTTCTTAAAATTGCTCAGGCCCAGGTTGGAAGTCATAATGATCACCGTGTTGCGAAAATCAACGGTGCGGCCGGTGGAATCGGTGAGGCGGCCATCCTCCAAAATCTGCAAAAGGATATTGAAAACATCGGGATGTGCCTTCTCCACCTCGTCGAGCAATAAGACGCTATAGGGCCGGCGGCGCACCGCCTCGGTCAGCTGCCCGGCCTCATCGTATCCGATATATCCGGGGGGGGCGCCCGTGAGGCGCGAAACGGTGTGTTTCTCCATATATTCGCTCATATCCAGTCTGATCATGGCGTCGTCGGAGCCGAAAAGCGTGTGGGCCAAAGCCTTGGCCAGTTCGGTTTTGCCCACGCCGGTCGGCCCCAAAAAGATGAAGGAACCCACCGGGCGTCTGGCGTCCTTCAGACCGGCGCGCGCGCGCCTGATGGCGCCGGAAATGCTTTTCACCGCTTCGTTCTGCCCGATCACGCGCTGGTGCAAATGTTCCTCCAGTTTTAATAGATGCGCCATTTCCGTCGCCTGTAAACGCGCCACCGGCACCCCGGTCATGCCGGAAAGCACCTTGGCGATCTGTTCAAAATCCACCTGGCTAAGCTGCTCCCTTTTTTCGTTGTCCCACTCCGCCCGCATATTTTCGATTTTCTGTTGCAATTTGCGCTCGTCGTCGCGCAGGGCGGCGGCCTTTTCAAATTCCTGGGCGGCCACGGCGGCATCCTTTTCCATGCGCAGGGAGGCCAGCTTTTCCTCCTGCTCTTTCAAGTCCAGGGGCGCGGTGTTGGAAGAAAGGCGCACCATGGAAGAGGCCTCGTCTATCAGGTCTATGGCCTTGTCCGGCAGGAAGCGGTCGGGCAGATAACGGCTGGATAAGGTGACCGCCGCTTTGAGCGCCTCGTCTGTTATTTTCACGCGGTGATGGGCCTCATAGCGGTCGCGCAGGCCGAACATGATGGCGATGGCGGCTTCCTCGCTGGGCTCCCCGGTCATCACCGGCTGAAAACGCCTTTCCAAAGCCGCGTCCTTTTCGATATGCTTGCGATATTCGTTGACCGTGGTCGCGCCCACACATTGCAGTTCCCCACGGGCCAGCGCGGGCTTTAAAATATTGGCGGCGTCTATGGCCCCTTCGGCCGCCCCGGCCCCCACCAGGGTATGCAGTTCGTCTATGAAGAGGATGATATTGGCGTTCTTCTTGATCTCATCCACCACTTTTTTCATTCTTTCCTCAAAATCGCCGCGATATTTGGAACCGGCCACCAAATTGGACATATCCAGCCGAATCACCCTTTTGCCCGCCAGGTTTTCCGGCGCCTTGCCGTTGACGATCAGTTCGGCCAGGCCTTCCACGATGGCGGTCTTGCC
>WRDJ01000154.1 GCA_009783495.1 Clostridiales bacterium
CGCCGTTGGAGGCGGGGCTGCGCAGAATATAGGAATAACGCAGCAGGATCAAAATCACCGGGATGGTGGTATAAATCAACTGCTCTCCAAACTTGGCCGTGATTTGCGGGTCAATCGCCCAAAAGGCGTATAGGACGATGGCCACGCTCATCAGGCTGGTCATGGCATGGTCGAGAAAGCTGACGGTATATTTGTCCAAAACATCCCTGGTGCCGCATTCAGGCCCAAGCGCCAGCTGTTCGTTGCGGCGTTTGCCGAAGCCGAGGAAAAACGAGAGGCTGATGATGGTCAAAAGCAGCAAATGCGAGATCGGCGATTCGATGGCATATCCGCCCATGATCACCCGCAGCATGAAGCCCAGCGCGATGCACAGCACGTCGAAGATGGGGATTTTTTTCAGATACAATGAATAAGCAATGTTGATGAGCAGATAAATTATCCCCGTCAGGAAGCAGGCCAGGTTCAGACAAAGGGAAAGCGCGCAAAAGGCCGTCAGCAAAATGCCCGTCAAAGCGGCCGCCGCGGGAACCTTCATTTCCCCGGAAGCGATGACGCGCTTTTTTTTCTCCGGATGCAGCGCATCCTTTTTTCTGTCGAGGATGTCGTTAAAAATATAGACGCCGCTGGAGAGGGCGCAAAATGCCAGAAAAGCCAGCAGGCTTTTTCCCCAATAATAGGGCTCGGTGAATTTGAGCGAAAAGAAAAAGGGGATGAAAATGAAGCTGTTTTTCACATATTGCTTGATCCTCATAACCTTCAGCGAATTTATTATCAGCCGCACCGCGATCACTCCCTTCCAACGCACTTACTGAGATATTAACATATTGCCCGCAAAATTGCGACAATATTTTTGCCTGAAACCGCGCATATGTTTATTGTTTTTTGCACAAACTTGTTGACTTGATAAAAAAAGCATGATAAAATAATACCGTGTTTCAAATTGGAACTTGGAGTGATGGCATGACACGCCCAGGAAGCTATAAGACGAAACAACGCAATGCCGTTCTCAGCTATATTATCTCGCTTGAAGATGCCCATGTTACCGCCGCGCAAATCGCGGAGCATTTCGGGAAATCGTCCCTCCCCATCGGGCGCGCCACCATCTACCGCCACCTCGACAAATTGACGGAATGCGGGAAGCTGCGCCGATATACCGTGGACGGGGTGAGCGGCGCCTGCTATCAGCATATAGAAGACGCCGCAGGCTGCCGCACCCACCTGCACCTTAAATGCGAGATCTGCGGGGAATTGCAGCATTTGCCCTGCGAGACGTTGACGGAAATCCAACGGCATGTTTTTGATAATCACGCTTTTGAAGTGAACGCTTTGAAAACCGTTTTATACGGAAGGTGCGGCAACTGCCTGCAAAAGGCCTGAGACCGACCGCGCCGCCCCTGCAAACCCTTAAATATATTTTTTCGGAAAGGGGGAGAACCCATGCTTAAAGCGCCGCGAATTGGCAAAAAAAGCCGGCAGCGGGTAAAGAAAATTGCCGCGCTGGCCTTTTTGCTGTGCTTTATCCTGGTATCCCTCTTTTCGCAAACGCTCATTCTCACCAGCGCGCATCACGAACACGACCAACTCGGCGCAGACGGCGGCTGCGTGGCCTGCGTACATTTATCGGCGGCTATCAATATCCTGAAATCCCTTTTCGCCGCTTTGAGCGCCGCGGCTTTCGCTTCCTGGTGCTTTTCCGCCCTTCTTTCCCTCGTCAAACCATCCGCTTTTCATACGGATTCCCGTACGCTGGTAAAAATGAAAATCAGGTTGAATAATTGAGCTAACCTCCGTAAGAGCCTGTTTAGCATCCCCGAATGTTGCAGATTCCGAGCGGTTTTTTTGCCAGACAAGGAAGAGCGATGCAGGGCAAGCACTCGCTGTTCCAAGGAGTGATGACACCGTATGGCGGAAAAATAGCCGGAAGGCGCGCAATGAGCGGGATGCTACGCAGGCTCTGAGGCTTGCCCCGCCTATTTTGGCGTGCCGGGCATGACCTTGTTTTTTGTGTGCAAAAACAAACAAAAAATTTGGAGGTTATTTTTGATGAAAAAACGAATTGTCTTATTATTACTTACGCTTCTGCTGGCCTTGGCCATGCTCTCCGGCTGTAACGTGGAAAAATGGGATGACGGAAAGATCAGCGTCGTCTGCACGATTTTCCCGCAATATGACTGGGTGAGAGAAATCCTCGGGGACCAGGCGGAAAATATGAACCTGACCATTCTCTTAAACAACCGCATTGACCTGCACAGCTATCAGCCCTCAGTCAAGGACATGACGAAAATTTCCAAATGCGACGTTTTCATTTATGTGGGCGGCGAAAGCGACAAATGGGTGGCGAACGCGCTGAAACAGGCGACCAACCCGGATATGATCGTGATCAATCTGCTGGAAGTGCTGGGCGAAGCCGCGAAAATTGAGGAGCGCAAGGAAGGCATGGAAGAGGAGGACGATGAAGACGACGAGGATGATGAAGACGGGCCGGATTATGACGAACATGTCTGGCTCTCGCTGAAAAACGCGCAGATTTTCTGTGAAGCCATCGCCAAAGCCCTTTCCGAAGTTGACGCGGAAAACGCCGCCGAATATGCAAACAACCTGGCCGCTTATAAAGCCAAGCTGGCCGCCCTTGACGCCCAGTATAATACGGCGGTAAATGCGGCGCCCGTCAAAGTCCTGCTCTTCGGCGACCGCTTCCCCTTCCGTTATCTGGTTGACGATTACGGCATTGATTATCATGCTGCTTTCATGGGCTGCTCCACCGAAACAAAAGCCACCTTCGACACCATCATCTTTCTGGCCAAAAAGGTTGACGAACTGAGCCTGAAAACCGTTATGGTGACCGAAAGCACAGACAAGAAGCTCGCCAAACAAATCATCAGAAACACCGCCAGCAAAAAGCAGCAAATCCTGGAGCTGGATGCCATGCAGTCAGTAACCGCGAAAGACATAAAAAGGGGAGCGACCTACCTTTCCATCATGGAGAGCAATCTGGACGTGCTGAAAGAAGCCTTGAAGTAGAACGTGTTAATTTACGCGGGCGGCCGCTGGCCGCCCTTGCGACGAACAACAGCTGTCGAACGCCCCCCTCCGCAGGGAGGGGGGCAGAAGTAAGGGAGGCGCCGTATGCCGCAGCTTGACTGCCGGAACCTGGCCCTCGGTTATGAAGGAAAGGCCGTGCTTTCCGGCCTCTCTTTTGCCGTTAACGCCGGAGATTATTTGTGCATTGTCGGAGAAAACGGTTCCGGCAAAAGCACCTTGATGAAAACCATCTTAAAACTGAAAGCGCCGATGGAGGGGCAAATCGTGACGGGCAGCGGCCTGGCGCCCGATGAGATCGGCTATCTGCCCCAGCAAACCGTCATACAAAAGGATTTTCCCGCCTCCGTAAGGGAG
>WRDJ01000155.1 GCA_009783495.1 Clostridiales bacterium
CCGCCCAAAGCGCCGGGAACAGCCACGTTGGCGACAAGATTTTGCATCGCGTATGGCGTGCCGGAACTGCCCGCGCCGCCCGCGCCGATCGTGCAGGAATATGTATCGTCCTCCTTCAGCCGCAGGATAAGGGCGCTAACCCCTCCCGCGGCGCCGCCCGCACCGCCCGCGCCGGCCTTGCTGTTATCGCCTGCGGAGTTGCCGGAGGAACCGCCTTGTCCTCCCTGGCCGCCCTGTCCTCCGCCCACGCAGATGATTTTGTAAACCCCGGTCCTAGGCACGGCATAAACGCCGCTTGCCGTAATTATAGTCATGCTTTGCAACACCTCCGAATAATATGCTTGCCAGTCCATGCGGTTCGAATAAAGAAATTCCGTCAATTTATGGTGAATGTGGGGATAGGCCGTGTCTTCAATGCGCTCAATGATCGCGGCCGTCATCCTGTTCCCCTCCACCAGCGGTTCATCCGCCAAGGTCATGTCGTATATCTCGCCGGCCACGGGTGTTAAGCGCACGCGGCCCGGATAGAGCGCCATGCGGTCCTGCAGATACATTTTTTTTACAATGCTCATGCTCCACTTCCTCCCAGATAAAATGTGCCCAGATGGGGCAGGCAGAGATAATGCTGTTCCAGCCGCCGCCTCGTTTGCAGCAGGAATTGCTCCAGGCGGTTGAGGTCGGCATGATCCCAAAACGCTTCCCCTCCGGCGAAAAGGCGCGTCGTGAGGGCCGCCTCCGGCCAGAAGCGTTCCGCCAGCAGGCCGGCGTTTTTCTCCACCGCGTTTAAGAGGGCGGGGCGGCAAAGCGTGGCGGCGCTGACCTCGGCCATGGGCGTTAAGGAAACGGTTTTGTTATAATAGTTCGCCGCCTCCTGCGCTATCCAGAGCATATTGCCCGTGATGCGCCGGTAATCGTCGCGGCGGAAAAAGTCCTCCGCCTGCCAGTCGGTTTTCGGTTCCTGCCACACGCTCATATGATCGCCTCCGTTTCTCCCGTCAGACCGTCCGTGCCGTTGAAAGAAAGGCGGTTTTTCAGCACCGTCGCCCCGCAGACCAGCCCGAAATCAGTGCGCACGTTGATTTTATCACCCGCTTCCAGGCGCGGATCCTGCGGCCAAAGCCCGCTTTTCAGGTTGCGCCGGCGGCTCAGCCACGAGCAAAGCCAGGCTGCCACCACGGGTTCCCGCGCATCGCTGATAAAGGGGTTATTCACCAAGGTCATTTCCTTGCCCGCTTCCGGCAGGGCCATGGTGAGCGTCCTCATACGCAGGAGAGCGCAAGCCGGCATGATCTCCACCAGCGGCGGCGGGATGCGGTCATAATCCAGCGTGAATCCGCTTTCCGTTTCCCCGATCGGCTCCAGGCGCAGCACGCCCTGCCTGTCTGCATAAAAGGCGACGCAGGCGGCCTGCGCGATCCTTTGCAAGGCCAGGCGCGCGCTCATGGAGGGCGCGTCGAAATCCCCGCTTATGTAAGAAAGCGCGGCGGCCAGATGATAATCGCTCACCCCGGCGGCCTGCAAATAATGCTCGGCTGCCTCCTTCAAGCTGGCATTAACGAAATTTTCGGCTGGAAGCAGCGCATCCAAAAAATAAACGGGGTCCTTGGCCGTGAGTGTAAGCGTGCGCGGCCCGGCGGCCCACTTCTCGGTATAATAGAGGCCGCAATCCACCTCTTCGCCGCCCGCGGCGCAGAAAACGCGCAAGGGCATCTTCTGCGCGAAGAATTTATATACCCCCTGCAAGTCTAAAGGGTTGAAGGCCTCCTGCCGGTCATAGAGCGTGAGAATCAGCTCCTTGACCGGGTTTTGCAGGCTTATCGGGTCAATTTGCTCCAAAATCTCCAGGGAGATTATCTCCCCGCCCTCATATTGCTTGATGACGCCGCAGATGAGCCGCGCCACCCTGGCCCGCCGCTCCGGTTCGCTCCAAGCCAAAATGCTGATATCGCAGCACGAGGCGTTCTGCACCCCCTGCCCCTGCACGCAGCAAAAAGAATCGTTGGCCATTTCGATCGTCTCGATCAAGGCCCCCTGCGCGTCATAATAGGAAAAGCGCAGTTCTGTGGCATATTCCCGGCACCCTCCGTCAAAATAGAGGGTGAAACCGAGGATATCGGCAGGTGCGGAAAAAAGGACGCGCAAAAGCGGATAAGGCGCGGCGAAGCCTCCGTCCCCGCCGCAAAGCCCCGCGCTGACATAGCGTGTGTCGGAGCAAACCCCCTGCGCCGGGGCAACCAGCCAGCCCCCGTTCACCCGCACCCGCCCGTCCTCCATGGTGGCCCAGGGCAAGGTCTCGGCATCAGCGTCCAACCCCAGCACCCCGTTGTTTTCCGCCCAATCCGCGCCGTTTAGGCATTGCAGCGCGGCGGAAGAGGCCGCCTGCGGGTCTATCTGCCCGAAAACCACGCGCAAGGCAGGGCAGTCGCGCGTCGTCCGGCGAATGGCTTCGGCAAAAAGGCTGCTCGTCGTTTGCATGGCTACACCTCCGTCAGGACGGAGGAAAAGCCCTCCCAGACCGCCCCGCCCTCTTCGTCCACATAGGAAAGGGCCGGTTTGAGCCCGCTATGCCGGAAATGGCGCGTCACAAGATTGCCCCCGGCCTCGGGAAAAGTGACCAAAAGCACCGGTTTTTGCCCGAAAAGCGCGCTGAAGCCCGGCAAAAGTTCCTCCGGCAGCGCCTCATAGCTGAAACTAAGCTGATAGCGCATCCGCAGGAAATCCGTCATTTCCTGGTTATTGCCGTTGACGATGCGTTTGCCGAAAACGGGGAAACGCGCGCAATGGAAGTTGGCGGGCAGTTTCAGTTCCAGATTTTCGATCACCAGTTGATCCATCTATTCCACCAGCCTTTCTCCCAAGCGCAGGGCTTCCTCGCGCAGTGGCTCCGCCAGGGCTTGCGCCAGCCTCCGCGCGTCCAGCCAAAGCAGGACGCGCTTTTTTTCACCGTTCTCGCCCCCCAAAAGGGCGGGCAGCGGCAAAAGCCCCTGCCCATATTCATGCTCTTCCAAAAAATCAATCATAATAAGCTCCTTTCCGCCGCGCAAGAAGCGGCGGCCTTTCATTCAAGTCTCTGTTTTCGCCCGCAACCACCGGTTGCAAGACCATCTACAGGCCACACGAACAATTAAGAGTGGAAAGTAACAGGCAGCACAAGAAAGACGCGAGGTGCAACCGCAGGCGTATCGTATAACAGAGGGGAGAAGAGAAAGGTCAGAGTGTGAAGCAAGCTGCAATTACCGCTTGCCTTGATATAATAGTACGTCGGGGGTTGCGGTGCAGCGACTGACCCGTAATGCGCCGTTAATTTTCGCGGCTATACGCCTGGGAGCGCCCATTCGCATGCAGCTCAAAGCGAATCGCCCCCTGCCCTTCCCGCGTGAAGGA
>WRDJ01000156.1 GCA_009783495.1 Clostridiales bacterium
AGGGTCTTCCTTTTACCATGCGTGCATAAGTATAAGAATAGTATATGGGGAACTAATCTAAATACAAAAACAGCGCAGCTGCTCGAAATCCCATAATAGGCCCTGGCTACAGTTTAAAGGGTTTATTCCCGTTTGTCAACTGTTTTTAGTTTGATGAAATTCCGCCAGGCACGCGTCAATCATAGACATGGAAAAGCCCCTGCTCACGAGCTTGCGACGCAGCTTTTCCCATTCTTTTTCCCCGCTAAAATCTTCTTCAGAAGCTTCCGGCAGGGCCGCGCCGGCGCGGCGCGCTTCTTTCTCAAGAAAAAGCTTGACGGCCCGCCGTTCAACTTCCCCGTCATACCAGCGGGAGAGGGCGCTTTCGGTCAGTTCGCGGTCTAATCCGCGGGCGAGCAGTTCCCGCCGCACGCAAAAAGGGCCGCGCAGGGAGATTGCCGAGCGATAGTGGATATAGGCTTCCGCCAGCTTTTCTTCATCCAGCAAGCCCCGCTCCGCAAGGGAGGCCAGAGCCTCTTCCACACAACGCGGCTCCGCCCCGCGCGCACGCAGCTTGCTTTCCAACTCAAAACGGGTATAGGGGCGGCGGCTTAGATACCACAGGGCCGCGGAGAACGCCGCCTCTCCGCTGTCTAAGGGTTTTCTTGAGGTTTTTTTCGTGAAACTTAAAGGCACAGCTTTTCGCCACCCTTTAAAAATTATGATGATAGCCTCATTTTCAAAGAGAAAAAATTCAGCCTCCACAAAACTGTTGACATCCTCCGGAAAATGATGTTAAAATTATCTTGGCTCCAAAACAAAAGGGCCGCGGGCCCCCGGAGTGTTCGAGCACCCCGAGGGTCGCAAAGGTGCAACAGCCACCCTTACGAACCGGCAAAGCCGGCCAACGCGGTAACACTAAGTATAACACAACCTTTTCCTTTTCACAAGGGGGTTGTTCGCGCGCGTGAGGGTCATCGCCAAGTTTTGGCATGCGCCCCACGCGCGCTTTTTTGGGGCCGCCGCTGGGGCCGCCGGGGAAGTTAGCTCCTCCGGCGGACTCCAAGCGGTGGCTAAACCGAGTGAGGGGGGAAAGATTTTGCATGAAGAGTTTTATAACGAAACGGCTTTGCAGACCGTCAACGAAATCAGTCATGACTTCCAAGTTTTGTGGAGCAAGCACGCGAATCTTTTGAAAAAAGCCGGGGTTGATCACAGCGGCGTCTTTCTGGCTGAGGAATTGCTGCACCATATCTCGGACAGGCTGTGGCTGGAACGGCGGGAGACACAGGGATTGATAAAGAAGCGGTGCGCCAAATGCCGGAAAAGCCGGGCTGAGAACACAGATTCCTAATCCTCGGCGGGGGTCTCGTCGTCGCTGAAACCCACCTTCAGAATGGCAGAGGTTTTGGCCGCCTCGCGTATCTTTTGCTCGATCTGGAAGCAGGTCTGCGAGTTGGCCGCCAGATATTCCTTGGCGTTTTCCCGGCCCTGACCGATGCGCTCGCCTTCATAACTGAACCAGGAACCGGCCTTGTTGATGATTTTCAACTCAACGGCGATGTCGAGGATATTACCCTCTTTTGAGATGCCTTTGCCATACATTATGTCAAATTCGGCCAGCTTGAAGGGGGGCGCGACCTTGTTCTTCACGATCTTGGCCTTGGTGCGCGAGCCAAGGATCTCCGTTCCCTGCTTGATGGGCTCACCTTTGCGCACGTCTATGCGCACCGAGGCATAGAACTTGAGCGCGCGGCCGCCGGAGGTGGTTTCCGGGCTGCCGAACATAACGCCCACCTTTTCGCGCAGTTGGTTGATGAAAATGACGCAGGTTTTAGAGCGGGAGATGGCGCCGGTGAGCTTGCGCAGAGCCTGCGACATCAGACGCGCCTGCAGGCCGACATGGGCGTCGCCCATATCCCCTTCCAGCTCGGAGCGGGGCACCAAGGCCGCTACGGAATCTATGACGATGATGTCGAGCGCGTTGCTGTGCACCAAAGCGTCTGCGATGTTTAAGGCCTGCTCGCCATTATCCGGCTGTGAAATCAGCAGGTCGTCCAGGTTTACGCCCAGCTTCTGCGCATAAACCGGATCCAGCGCATGCTCCGCGTCTATGAAAGCGGCCACGCCGCCCTTTTTCTGTGCTTCCGCCACGATATGCAGGGCCACCGTGGTTTTGCCGGAGGATTCGGGGCCGTATATCTCCACCACGCGTCCCCGCGGCACCCCGCCCACGCCCAAAGCAATGTCCAGCGCCAGAGAACCCGTGGGGATGACGTCAACGGTGGTTTCGGCCGCCGCCGCGCCCATACGCATGATGGAACCCTTGCCGAACTGCTTCTCGATATGCAGGAGGGCGGCTTCCAGGGCTTTCTCCTTTTCATTTTCTTTTACACTTGCTTTAACTGTTTCTTTTTCAGGCATATCGAAACCTCCTCAATTTTTGGCCCGCCAAGGCCGCAGGCCTCGCAAACATTTGTTCGATTAAAGTATATACCACTTGTCTTTTTTTGACAAGTGGTTTTTAAAAAATATTTTTGCGATATTATTTTTTTGATTCGTTGTCGCCCACGAAACTCAGCCCGTCTTTTATGGAATACCAGCCTTTTTTGATGGCTGTTTTTTGCCGGTTGCCCACGGTTTTCACTATGTTCATATACATTTTCATGCGGGCCGCCACGCCCTTGGAAAGACCCAGCTTTTCTTCCTTCATCACTTGGGAAACGCCGTCGAATTCGACGTTCGCCACCCGCCAGTCATTTTTTTTCGCATAGTGGTTGATCTGTGATTCGATGCCATAGCCCAGGTCCTCCATATCCGCCGCCGCCCGGAAAAAATACTCCTTGGTTAAAGCGCGCTGGCCGGAGAGATTGGGGGCGACCAGTTGCGCCAGGTCGGTGAAAGCGCGTCCGGAAGAAAATATGCCCACCGTCATATCCGCTTCATCCAGCAGAATCGGGAGTATCAGGCCCCTGACATGCCTCTTTTCCAATTCCAGCAGATCCGCGTCAATGAAGAGCAAGGTATCGTTTTTCGCTTTTTGCGCACCCATCAGCATGGCATAGGCCTTGCCGCGATTGCGTTCCAAGGTCAGCGCCTGCGCTCCCGCCATTTTGGCGGCATAAGACGTGTTATCCTCCGAGCCGTCGTCCACGGCCAGGATCTCATCTATTTCCTTCACCTCCAGAAGAACTTTGATCACCCCGGAGATGCGATCTTCCTCGTTATAAGCGGGAATTATTGCTGATACGCTCATATGATCCTCCTTATAAAAGTATTTCGCAGGCGAGTTATTCACGGATCAGGCCGGCCAAATAGCGCGCGCACTCCGCCGCGGGAACCGTGACGACCTCCCCTGTGGCGCGCCTCTTCACTTCCAAAACTCCTTCTTCCTTGGCTTTGCG
>WRDJ01000157.1 GCA_009783495.1 Clostridiales bacterium
AACCCCACCAAATGCAAGCAAAGCACCACCTTCTGCATCGCCGCCTCAATTTCGTTGTATCCGCCGGAAGCCTATGAGAACGGCCTGGCGCTGGCCACCGTGCCCACGCGCCGCAATATCAATGAAGCCTGCAACGTGCAGGTGAAATCGCTGAACTATCTCAACAATATCTACGCCCGGCTGGAAGCCAATATGATGGGCGTTTCCGAGGCCATAATGCTCAACAACGATGGCTATGTGGCGGAAGCCACGGCCGACAACGTATTCATCGTGAAAAACGGCCTCGTCATTACCCCGCCGCTTTATGCGGGCGCTTTGGGCGGCATCACCCGCTCAACGGTGATGAGCCTGGCCGAAGAAAACGGCTATCGGGTGGAGGAGCGGCTTTTCACCCGCCTGGATATGTATAACGCCGACGAGTGCTTCTTGACCGGCACCGGCGCGGAAATCGTGCCCGCCGTGAAATATGACGGCCGTGTAATTGGCGGCGGCAAGCCGGGCCCGGTCACCAGACACATGATTGCCCTTTTCCACGAGCTGGTGAAAACGGACGGCCCGCTTGTTTTCGGGGAATAGCCACCTTTGGCTTCTAATCATCCCTTTATATGGGGTTGCGCCGAAGGCGGCAACCCCATATAAAGAAACCTTCTCCTCCTCCCGGGGGAGAGGGCTGGGGGTGGGGATAATTCGCTCCGGTGAATTTTTGAAAGAAGGCGGATCTCATGGAATACACGGGAAACAACAAGAAGAAAAAGCGCATCATTATATCATAGCCGCGGTGTTGCTCTTGGTTTTGCTTTTTCCTGTCTAAACCCGTTATACTGCGGGTAAAGACACTATGTTTGAACATAGGGCAGTCAGATATGGCGCGATTTTGTACAGCGTAACAACATATCCCGATATGCCAGGGATATATACAATCAAGATATTAGGCGTTCAAGTTTTTAATAATCCTATATTTATGTAATTATAGTTCACACTGCTTGATGGAACCGGCAAAAAGCGCTGCTACCTCCGGTGAGTTTTTGAAAGAGGGTGAGATATATGAGGCATACATTGTCGGTGCTGGTGGAGAACCGCACCGGGGTTTTATCCAGAGTGGCCGGGCTGTTCAGCCGCCGCGGCTATAATATCGAAAGCCTCTCGGTCAGCACCACGGACAGGCAGGACATTTCCCGCATGACCATCGTGGTGGAGGGCGACGACCGTGCGCTGGAGCAGGTGACCAAACAACTTAACAAGCTCATCGAGGTGCTGAAAATCACAGATATGTCGGGCGAGGAGATCGTGGAGCGCGGCATGGCCCTTTTCAAGGTCGGCGCCGAGACCTCCCGCCGCTCCGAAATCATGCAGATCGTCAATATCTTCCGCGCGCATATCCTCGATTTCAGCGCCGATTCCATGATCATCGAGGCCACCGGCAGCGAGAAAAAAATCCTTGCCATAGAAGAAGCGTTGAAGCCCTTCAACATCAGGGAGGTCGTGCGCACGGGGGAGATCGCGATGGCCAGAGGGTCGAAAAGCAAACTGAAATAGGCTCATCGGCAGAACGGGCGGCGTAGTGCATTTTACGGGAAGGCGGGAGGGTTATGGGATTTTTTAAAAGAAAAAAAGATGACGGGACGATCGGTCATCTCACTATGCGCGAGATAAAAGAAAAATATCCTATATTGATTCCGGAAAAAATTGACGATGACGTAGAAATTGACATGACTTTCAGCGACTTAGAACTTGATATGACTTTCAGCAAATGGAAAAAGATGAAACAAAAAGAGTTTCCTCGTAAACTAAAGAATAAAATAATTTATATGACGGTTGACGGCCGACTCATAAACAGCAATGATATTCGATATATCCAGACCGCAATCCAGCCGCTTTGGTGGTATGTAAGTATTTATGACGGCGAAGAACAGTACGAACAGGATTTTAAACCTTTTTCAATCCCCCAGCGATATGTTTTCGCGATCCAATGGTATAGTATTGAGGTTGGTAACCGCGGGCACGCGCAATTTTACGATAACCCCACAGGCATCGTGTGGGAAGACGCTTTAAAAGGTTTTGAAGCGATCGGCGCCCGGCGAAATGTTGACGTCATCAAAGAAACCATTGCCCGAATCGGGGAAAACCCAAGCAAAGACCGTGAAAAACGTCAAAAGCAAATCGAAAAACGAAATGCCGAGTTTGATGATTTAGATAGGCTGTTTGGAGAAAGCAAAGAAACCATGTATGAACTGCTGGACGTTTATGTTAAAGCAAACGCAAAAGATTTTTATTTTTCCGGAATACTTGCTATGCCAGAAGAGAATATTGAATTATTTTCCCGGTTGCACACCGGAATCATAAGTCACGTTTAGGAGGGAAAACCTTGCTTATCTCCGGGGCACAGGCGTTAATAGCGCAATTGGAAAAACAAGGAGTGAAACTGGTTTTCGGTTATCCGGGCGGGGCCGTCCTGCCCATATACCGGCAACTGGCCAAATCATCCGTCAGGCATATTCTGACCCGTACTGAGCAGGGCGCGGCCCATGCCGCCAGCGGCTATGCACGGGTGAGCGGCAAAACCGGCGTCTGCCTTGCCACCTCCGGCCCCGGCGCGACCAACCTGGTCACGGGGCTGGCCGCCGCATTCCTTGATTCCGTGCCCCTGGTGGCAATCACCGGCCAGGTTTCCCGGCGGCTTATCGGCGCCGACGCCTTCCAAGAGGTTGACATCACCGGCATCACCCAGCCGATCACCAAGCATAATTATCTCGTCACCAGGGCGGAAGACATTCCCCGCATCGTGGACGAAGCCTTTTATATCGCCGGGAGCGGGCGGCCCGGCCCGGTGCTGATTGACGTCCCCAAAGACGTGGCGGAAGAATTGTTCGAGCCTGGGGAAGCGAAAGAGGTCAATCTGCCCGGCTATAAGCCGACCATAAAGGGGCATCCCAACCAAATCAAAAGCGCCTGCCGCCTGCTTGCCGAGGCGCAGAGGCCGCTCATATACGCCGGGGGAGGGGTCGTTTCCTCCGGGGCGTGGCGGCTGCTGCAGGAACTGGCAGAGCGCATCAACGCGCCCGTCGTCACCAGCCTGATGGGACTGGGCGTCATGTCCGCAGGGCATGCGCTCTTCCTCGGCCTTTTGGGGCTGCACGGCCTGCCTGCGGCCAACCGGGCGGCGCAGGCTTGCGACGTGCTGCTGACCGCGGGGGCGCGTTTCGGAGACAGGGTGACCGGGCCGGCGCGCAATTTCGCTGCCAAAGCCGCCGTCATCCACATAGACATAGACCCGGCTGAGATAGGTAAGAACGCGGCGGCCAACATCCCCATCGTGGGGGACGTGAAGCTGGTGCTGGCGGAGATTTTGGAAAAGCTCCCGCCGCTCAAGAACGAAAAA
>WRDJ01000158.1 GCA_009783495.1 Clostridiales bacterium
AGGAAAGGCCGGTTTCTTTGATGCAGGGGAAGGCATAGAAGGCGCCCCCCGGCTCGCAGATCGGCAGGCCCATGGCGCGTAAACGCGGCACCACATAATCCCTTCTCCGCTTATATTCGGCGGCCATCAGGGCGACCTCGCCTCCGCCGTTTTTCAGGCCTTCCAGGGCGGCGTACTGGCCTATCATAGGTGCGCACATCACCACATATTGATGAATCTTCAAAATGGCGCGGATGACGGCGCTGTGGGCGCAGATATAGCCGATGCGCCAGCCGGTCATGGCGAAAGCCTTGGAAACGCCGCTGATGACGATGGTGCGCTCTTTCATGCCGGGCAAGGAAGCGATGGAGCAATGCTCGGAATCATAAGTAAGCTCGGCGTATATTTCGTCCGAGATGATCAGCAGGTCATGCTTTTTCACGAAATCGGCGATCGGCAGCAAGTCTTCCCGGCTCATGATGACCCCGGTGGGGTTGGAGGGGAAATTGATGAAGAGCGCCTTGGTTTTGGGCGTGAGATATTTTTCCAGCTCTTCCGCGGTCACTTTGAAGCCCGTTTCCATGCTAGTGGGGACCGTGACCACCTTGGCCCCGGCCAGGGCGGCGCAGGGCTTATAGGAAACGAAGCAGGGTTCGGGGATGATGATCTCATCCTGCGGGTTGATGATGGCCCGCATGGTGATGTCAATGGCTTCGCTGCCGCCCACGGTGACAACGATTTCCTCTTTGGGATTATAGGGAACGCCGAAACGCTCCTCCATATACGCGGCGATGGCTTCCCGCAGATCAGGTACGCCGGCGCTGGAGGTATAGGCGGTTTTGCCCTCGGCCAGCGAACGGACGGCGGCTTCGCGCAAGGCCGCCGGTGTGACAAAATCCGGTTCCCCCAAACTGAGGGATATGGCCTCCGGCTTGATCGTTTTTATATCGAAAAATTTGCCTATCCCGGAAGAAGGGAAGGCTTTGACGGCCTGGGAAATGAAATTCTCGGGCAGGAAAACCATGGGCTGACGCCTCCTCTTGATTATTGGCACGGGGATTCGCGGTTTTTCCCGATGCACATGAGGTCATTATAACCATTATGCCTCATAAATGCAATAAACAATTTTGCGTTGACATCCCCCGCCTTAATTGGGTATAATGTTTTGCAGGCTATTATCGGGGCTTGGCGCAGCTTGGTAGCGCGCCTGCTTTGGGAGCAGGAAGCCGCAGGTTCAAATCCTGTAGCCCCGACCAAGAAGCGCCGCTTGCGAGTGGCAATGAATAATGAATAATGGATAATTTATAATAAGGAACGAAAGTCCAAAGGCGTTTCTTGTATTATTCACTATTCATTATTCATTAAAAAATGGTGGTTCGATATGGAAATAAAATACAGAGCAATAAATTCCACAGAACAATATGCCTGTGATCGTAAAACAACAAAAAACCTATTTAAAAGCGATGACAACATATTTATTAGTTTTGGATATCTTTCAAAAACATTCCGCTTTGAGGCTTACTCAAATGACAGAACACGCCCTAAAATTAACGGAATTGTTGTTGCGTCTGCTTCTTTTAACAACAGAAATCAAATTTCAAATATAGAAAATATAGAAACAAAAGCAGATAGAAAAAAATACATTTGCTTCTATTCGTTTAAAGATGAGAACTTTGATGTTGAGGCAAAAAACAATTTTGAAAAAGAGATTTTTCCTGAATTAGCGAAGTGGTATCAAGAAATATTGGAACTTCCGAGAACCTCGCCTTCAGGTGTTGAAAACTTAATAATTGAATTGGACTGTGAGAAATTCAAGATACATCAATACAGAGTTCGTTAAACCAGGGCGTGTTAACACTATCTGAAATGATTAGATTTTGAGTTGATTTTTCGTCAGGCAAGGAAGAGCGGCGAAAGCATAGCAGAGCTATTCCAAGGAGCGATGACACAGCATGGCGGAAAATCGGCCAAAAGATGACCGTTGAACGGTAGTGTTAACACGCCCTAGTTAAGATGACAGCTTTTTAACCCCTTGCCCAGCCTCTTTATCACGAAAAGCCCGGCATAAATAAGCGGGGCTTTTTTGCTTTTTGGCGATCCCGCGGCCAAGGCTGCGGGATTTTGTATGAGAAAAGGCTTTTTGGAAAATAATAGAGGGAATAGAGTGTGAACAGAAGGGATTGATGGATTTTGTCTTGGCAGCAAAACGGCGCGTTGATGATCCTGCTTGCCATCCTGATCGTCCTGGCGGCGGCGCTCCTTTTTTCCGGCGCGAAGAAGAGGGGCGCAGCCGGCTGCCCGGAAGCGGCCAGGCAGAAGCATAATTATAAAGAGGCGGAGCGTTTGCAAAAAATGCGTTCCGTGTCCCTTTCCCCGCCCTTGTCGGAAAAGACCCGGCCCAGAGGCTTCGGCGAGGTGATCGGGCAAGCCGACGGCATAAGAGCGCTCAAGGCGGCCCTATGCGGAAGCAATCCGCAGCATGTCATCATCTACGGGCCGCCGGGCGTAGGCAAGACGGCCGCCGCCCGACTGGTTTTGGAGGAGGCAAAAAGCTCCCCCGGCAGCCCCTTTGCTTATAACGCCGGCTTTGTAGAGGTGGATGGAGCCATCTCCCGTTTTGACGAGCGCGGCATTGCCGACCCTTTGATCGGTTCGGTGCACGACCCCATCTATCAGGGGGCGGGCGTCTTGGGGCAGGCCGGAGTTCCCCAGCCCAAGCTGGGCGCGGTCAGCCGGGCGCACGGGGGAATTTTGTTTATAGACGAAATCGGGGAACTGCATCCCATGCAGATCAATAAACTGTTAAAGGTGCTGGAGGAGCGTAAGGTGATGCTGGAAAGCGCCTATTACAACCCGGAGGACGAGGCCATTCCCCCGCACATACACGACATTTTCACCAAAGGCGCGCCGGCGGATTTCCGCCTGATCGCCGCCACCACCAGGGCGCGCGAGGAGATCCCCGCCGCCGTCCGTTCGCGCTGCCTGGAAATATTTTTCCGCGGCCTCTTGCCCCATGAAACTGAGAGCATAGCGCGCAACGCCGTCTGCAAGCTGGGGATGGGGATCGAGGAGGAAGCCCTGCGCCTGATTGGGCAATACGCGGGCAACGGCCGGGAAGCCGTCAATATGGCGCAGCTGGCGGCCGGGCTGGCCGCCAGTGAGACGGGCGGGGTCATTACCCGCGCTCAGATGGAATGGGTGGTCAATTCCGGGCATTATCTGCCGCGTTTGAGCAAAAAGATCCCGCCTGCGCCGCAGATCGGCCTGGTCAACGGGCTAGCCGTCATGGGCCCCGATTTGGGGACGTTTTTGGATATGGAGGTATGCCTGACGAAATCGCCGCACGGCCGACTGACCGTCACCGGCATCGTGGAGGAACAGGAGTACAAGAGC
>WRDJ01000159.1 GCA_009783495.1 Clostridiales bacterium
GGGACGACACGGATGAGCTCTGGGAACTGACCTTGGAATATGATTGGATTTACGATTTTTTCGAAGGGCTTGCCATGGTGACAAAAGGCAGATATCCCGATACCAAATATGGCTTCATTGACAAAAAAGGCAATATAGCTGTGCCTCTGGAATATGAGCGGGCATATCCTTTCAGCGAAGGGCTTGCCGCCGTGCAAAAGGATGGCAAGTGGGGCTTCATTGACAAAAAAGGCAATATAGCTGTGCCTCTGGAATATGAGCGGGCATATCCTTTCAGCGAAGGGCTTGCCGCCGTGCAAAAGGATGGCAAATGGGGTTTTGTGGACGCGAAAGGCAAGGTGGTCATTGCGCCGGAATATGATTTGGCGCGGGATTTCCACAACGGCCTCGCTTCCGTGAATAAGGGCGGCCGGTGGGGCTTCATCGACAAAAACGGCAATATCATCGTGCCGCTGGAGCATGCACCGACCAACGGGTTTTATTGGGACGGTGTTGATGAAAAGGGCAATTGGATCGGCGGTTTTGATGATGAGAGCGATATCCGTTTCGTTGACGGGCTTGTCGTTTTGGAAAAAAACCATATGCGGGGTATGTATGACAATAAAGGGCAGATAGTCATTCCGTTCGAATATCATTCGATAAACGCTTTCAGCGAAGGTCTGGCCCTTGCGCGAAAAGGCGGCAGATATGGCTTCATCGACACCGGCGGCAACACAGTCGTGCCGTTCGAATATTATTCGGCAACGAGTTTCAGCGAAGGTCTGGCCGCCGTGCAAAAGGATGGCAAGTGGGGCTTCATTGACAAAAACGGCAATGTGGTTATCCCTCTGGAATATAACTCAGTAAATCGTACCGGCGAAGGGCTTTTCTCCGTGCGGACAGGCAGTTACCCGGCGGATTGGAAATGGGGAATCATCGACAATCAAGGCCGGATTGTCCTGCCGTTGGAATATAGTTCGGTAAGTAACTTCTATGACGGCTTTGCCCATGTACAAAAAGACGGCAAATACGGCGTCGTTGACACAAAAGGAAATATAGTCATTGCGCCGGAGTATGGCCCGCCCAAGTACAACTGGCCTCCGTCTCCTGCTTTTACGTATAATATTTTCCACGATGGCTTTGCCATTGTGCAGAAGGACGACAAATGGGGCATCGTGGATTCCAGCGGCAAAGAAATCCTGCCCTGCACATATGATTGGATCAATGGTTTCAGCGAGGGCTATACCGCCGTGCAGAAGGACGGCAAATGGGGCATCCTGAAAATCGAGAACGGCCGCTTGCGCATTATGGTTTAAGGCCTGATTTAACCCCCTCTCTCCGTCTTTGGGGAGGGGGGTTTTTCTTTTTTCCCGGCATACGCCCGGCCAAAAGCGCATAAATTGTCAGGGGGAGGGATGGTCATGGTCAATCTCATCTGGCTTTTCATGCTGCTGGCGGGCGTGGCCGCCGGCATTGTCACCGGGCGGGCCGACGAAGTGACGGCGGCGGTTTTTTCCGCTTCCTCCGAGGCGGTGAAAATCACTATCGAAATCATCGGCATACTCGGCCTGTGGCTGGGCCTCTTAAAGCTGGCGGAGGCCTCCGGACTGGTCAAAAGCCTGGCCCGCCTGACGGCGCCGCTGGCGCGCTGGCTTTTCCCGGATATTCCCAAGGATCACCCGGCTTTCAGCTCCATCGTGATGAACCTGGGCGCCAACCTGCTGGGGCTGGGCAACGCCGCCACGCCCTTCGGGCTCAAGGCGATGGAGCAGTTGCAAAGCCTCAACCCGCAAAAAGACACGGCGACTTTCTCCATGATAACCTTTCTGGCCTTAAACACAGCCTGCATCACGCTGATCCCCGCCACGGTGCTGGCCTTACGCGTGCAGGCCGGTTCGCGCAGCCCCACGGAGACGGTAATCGCCACCATCTTCGCCAGCTGCTGCGGCTGTGTTTTCGCCGTTTTTCTTGACCGCTTTTGCCGCCGCAAATTCAGCGGCAAAATATAGAGGGTGGGCGCGATGGGCTTGCTGCTGCTGATCTCCCGCTACGTCATTTTGGTGCTGCTGCTGGTCATCCCGCTTTATGCTTTCATAAAAAAGGTGCCGGTTTTCGAGGTTTTTGTGCAAGGAGCCGCCGAGGGCCTGGGCACGGCCATTCGCATCCTGCCCTTTCTTTTGGGGATGCTGGTGGCGATTTCCGTTTTACGCGCTTCCGGGGCCTTTGATTTCCTGCTGGCCTGCCTGCAGCCCATTACCGCGCTTTTGGGCATCCCCGCCGAAGTTTTGCCGCTGGCCCTGATGCGGCCGCTTTCCGGGGGAGGGGCGCTGGGCATTACGGCGGATCTCATAAAAACTCACGGCCCGGATTCCTTCATCGGACGTCTGGCTAGCATAATGCAAGGCAGCACCGACACCACCTTTTATATCCTGGCGGTCTATTTCGGCTCCGTCAACATCGTAAAATACCGTTACGCCCTATTTGTGGGCCTGGCTGCAGACGGCGTGAGTTTTTTGGCGGCTTTTCTCTTTTGCCGCTGGTTTTTCGCTTGAAAAGACTTGCCAATTTGCCCGGCTTTTGTTATACTGATAGAAAAGAACAAAGAGAGAGGGTGCTGCCTTGGCGGAAGAAAGGTTGCAAAAAATTCTGTCCCGTTTTGGGGTCTCTTCCCGCCGGGCGGCCGAGAAGCTGATCCTTGAGGGGCGGGTCAAAGTGAACAGCAAGGTGATAAGCGTTCCGGGAACGAAAGCCGACCCCGACAAAGACCGGATCGAGGTGGACGGCCAGGCGCGGGCGCAAACCGCACCGCCGCTTTACGTGCTGCTTTTCAAGCCCTCCGGTTATATTGTTTCGCTGAATGACGAAAAAGGCCGCCGCACCGTCTTTGAACTTTTAAATGGCATAGAGGAGCGGGTCTATCCCGTGGGCCGGCTGGATTACAACTCTTCCGGCGTCTTGCTGCTGACCAATGACGGCGAGCTGACCAACCGCCTGCTGCATCCGGGCTTTGAGGTGAAAAAGATTTATCGCACTGAGACCGACGGCGAACTCAAGGAAAACGAGCTGGCTGTTTTGCGGTCCGGCGTGCGGCTTTCGGACGGGCAAACCGCTCCGGCCAAGGTCAAGGTAGTCAAGGTCAAAGAGGGCCGCACCACCTTAGAGATAACCATTCATGAGGGCCGCAACCGCCAGGTGCGCCGCATGATGGAGGCGATCGGGCATCCCGTGCGCTGGCTGCAAAGGACAGGCTTCGCTTCTCTGGCCTTGGCCGGGCTGGCGCCGGGACAATGGCGTTATCTGACATCGCAGGAAATCGCCGCCCTGAAATCGCTTAAACAAGATTCTAAACTTAAACAAGATTCTAAGTAGGAGGATAAAACTCCTTTTATAAC
>WRDJ01000160.1 GCA_009783495.1 Clostridiales bacterium
CGCGAGCTTTCCGGCGGGCAGCAGCAGCGGGTGCTTCTGGCCCGGGCCCTTTGCGCCACGCGCAAGATTCTCCTCTTGGACGAACCGGCGGCCGGGCTCGACCCGAAGGCCTCCGTGGAAATGTATCACTTGATAAAGAAATTGAACGACGGCGGCATCACCATCATCATGATTTCCCACGACATCGCCGCTTCCGTGAAATATGCCTCGCATATCCTGCATCTCGGCGCGCGCAAGCTGCTCTTCTTCGGGACAAAGGCGGATTATCTGGCCAGCGACGCGGGCCGGATTTACGCCTGTTCGGGAGGTGAGCAGGAATGACGTATATCTTTGAAGAAATCGCCGAGTCCTTTTCCTACTCGATGGTGCAAAATGCCATGATCGTTGCCGTGCTGGTCGCGCTCTGCTCCTCACTTCTGGGCGTGACCTTGGTCTTAAAACGCTTCTCCTTCATCGGGGACGGCCTTTCCCACGTGGCTTTCGGCGCCACCGCCATCGCCATGGCCATGAGCCTGACCAGCAACTTTCTTTTGGTGCTGCCGGTGACGGTAATCAGCGCGGTTTTGTTGTTGCGTTCCGGACAGAACGCCAAAATCAAGGGCGACGCCTCTCTCGCCATGATCTCGGTGGGTGCGCTGGCCATTGGTTATCTCATCATGAACCTATTTTCCGAATCCTCCAGCGTTTCCCCCAACCTTTCCTCGGATGTTTGCGGCATCCTTTTCGGCGGCATCAAAATCCTGACGCTGGAAACAGAGGACGTTTGGCTGTGCATCATCCTCTCAATACTGGTAACTGCGGTTTTCCTGCTCTTTTACCACAAAATTTTCGCCGTCACCTTCGACGAGGATTTCGCCACGGCCACGGGGATGAGAGCTCAGATATATAACCTGCTTTTGGCTGTTGTCATCGCCGTTGTCATCGTGGTCGCCATGAATCTGGTGGGCGCGCTTCTCATCTCCGCTTTGGTAATCTTCCCCGCTCTCTCCGCCATGCGGGTCTTTAAGAGTTTTAAATCCGTGACCATATGCGCGGCAATCTTCTCGGTGGTTTGCACCGCGCTGGGTTTTCTTATATCCATCATTTGGGAGACGCCGGTCGGCTCCACCATTGTGGCCGTGGACATCGCGGGGTTCGCCGCGTTCAGCATAATAGGAATAATTCCGGGGAGGTCGAAAACATCATGAAAAAATATCTACCTGTCTTGCTGCTCTTGTGCCTGATTTGCGCCCTTGCCGCGGGTTGCGCCTCGACCAGAGAAAAAGATCCAGACGTCAATGTGGATCTGACGGCCATGAGCAGTACGCTCGCCAAGGCCAAAACAGACGACATTCTTCAAAACCCCAGCAAATACGAGGGGGATGTCATCAAGCTATACGCGTTTTATTTCCCCGTGACCAGCGGCGGGAAAACTACACAAGCCATATCGTTCGACGCTTGCTGTCCTCATATGGAATTCCTTTGGAAGGGCGAACACGCCTACCCCGGCGATTACCCGAAAGCATATACAAAGATCGAATTGACCGGCGTATTTGAGAGCTATGTCGTTGACGAAAAAACCTATTATCGCCTGGTGGTTGATGATATAATCATCGTGAAATAAACGTAGCGCCGCGTGAAAGGCCCTGCAAGGTTTGAAATTCTTGCGGGGCCTTTTTGCGCGTTATTCCGTTTATTTACCGCTTTTCTCCTGCGCTTTGCGCCAGGCTTCAATCTGCTCCAAACGCTCCTTCATGCGGGCCTCCTGCCCTTGCGTGCCGGGCCGGTAATATTTTCTTCCGGCCAGCGAATCGGGCAGGCAGCGCATGACGGTCAGCTTGGCCTCGGTGTCGTGAGCATAGATATAGCCCTTGCCGTAACCCAGTTCTTTCATCAGGCGCGTGGGGGCATTGCGGATTTGCAGGGGCACCGGCTCGGCCAGCATCTTCTGCGCGTCCTCCTTGGCCGAATGATAGGCCGCGTCCAGAGAATTGGATTTGGGCGCCAAGGACATATAAACGACGGCATGGGTCAGATGCACGGAGCATTCCGGCATACCGATGAAATGGCAGGCCTGATAAGCCGCCACGGCGATCTCCAGCGCCCGGCTGTCGGCCAGACCCACGTCCTCGCTGGCGAAACGAACGACCCGCCGCGCCACATATAAGGGATCCTCCCCGGCTTCCAGCATGCGCGCCAGCCAATAAACGGCGGCGTCGGCATCGCTGTTGCGCATGGATTTGTGCAGAGCGGAAATGATATTATAATGCTCTTCGCCGTTTTTGTCATACAGCAGCGATTTTTTGTTCACGCATTGCTCGATGATCTCGGAGGTCACGGTGACGCCCGTTTCGTCCGTCTCGCCGTTGAGAATCACCATTTCCAGCGTGCTCAGAGCGATTCTGGCGTCGCCGTTAGCAAAGGCAGCGATCATGCCAAGCATTTCCTCGGTTATGCGCACCTGCCTCATGCCGAAGCCTTTGGGGTTGGCCAGCGCCTGCCGCAGCAGTTGCGCCAAATCCTCCTGCGACAAGGATTGCAGCACAAAGACCTTGCAGCGGGAAAGCAAGGCGGAATTGACCTCGAAGGAAGGGTTTTCCGTGGTGGCCCCGATCAGGATGATGCTGCCCTTTTCCACAAAAGGCAGGAAAGCGTCCTGCTGCGCTTTGTTGAAGCGGTGAATCTCGTCAATGAAGAGGATGGTTTTATATCCCGCCAGGCGGCTTTGCTCCGCCTGGGCCATCACTTCCTTGATCTCTTTGATGCCGCTGGTCACGGCGCTGAAATTGATGAATTCGGCCTGGGTTTTCCCGGCTATGATGCGCGCCAAGGTGGTCTTGCCGACGCCGGGCGGCCCCCAGAAGATCATTGAGGATACCTGGTCTTTGTCTATAAGCTGACGCAGCACCTTGCCCTCGCCCAGCAGATGGCGCTGCCCCACAAATTCCTCAAGCCCACGCGGGCGCAGGCGGTCGGCCAATGGGCTGGCCACGCCCGTAAAAAGCGATTGCTGCCGCGATTCTCTTGCCATCGGTCGGTTCCGCCTTTCCGCGATGATTCCTCATCCAGTATAGCATCGGCGGAGGCGGGTTGTCAATTCGCAGCGAGGCAATCGGGAAGCTTCAAACAAAAAGACCTGCTATCATGTTTGATAGCAGGTCTTTGACATTGTAAGGGCTTAATGAAGAGCTTAAAAAACAAATGAACATATGCCGTTTATTCGTGGTCGTCGTTCGAATCATCTTCATCGCAACTAATGAACATTTCCTCCGTAGTCTGCTGTGCCTTTTTGAGTTTTTCCATAATAACAACAAGCGCGCCGGTGGTTGCCTCCAGCGCCTCGACGGCCGTTGCCATTCTTCCCGCTAAGTGGTAATACATCGCC
>WRDJ01000161.1 GCA_009783495.1 Clostridiales bacterium
CGCCGCTTTGCCGGAACGGAGGGCGGAGGGGCCTGCCCGCCTGCCCGTGGACAGGATTTTTTCTTTGCCCGGTCACGGCGTTGTTATTGCCGGGACTTTGTGGTCGGGCGTTTTGGAGTGCGGAGGCCCCTGGGACGTGTTGGGGGAGGGCGCGATGAGGACGGTGCGCATACGCTCCTTGCAGGTGTTTGGGGAAAAGGTTGAGCGGGCCCAGGCCGGGCAAAGGGTGGCCGCGGTACTGCCCGGCCTGGCCAAGGATTCGCTGCGCCGCGGCTTCTGCCTGTGCAGCCCCGGGCTATTATCCCCTTGCAGCCGTTTCGAGGTTTCCCTGACGCTTTTGCCGCAGGCTGCGCCGCTTAAGAACCGGCAAAGGGTGTTCGTGCATCACGCCGCCAGCCATGTGCCGGGAGAAGTGCGCTTTTGCGGGCAGGAAGGGGATGCGCCCACGGCCCGTCTTTATACGGAAAGGCCCCTTTTCGCTTTGCCGGGCGACAGCTTCGTTCTGCGCGCCTTTTCCCCCGCGCAGACCCTCGCCGGAGGGGTGATCCTTTCTCCGGCGCGTGAAGGGAGAGGCGCCTCTTCGCCGCGTTTTCCCGACCCGGAGCTGTGGACAGCACAGGAAACCGCGCTGGCCGCCGGGTTGGATATTGCATCCGCGGTGGCGGAGCTGCGCCTGCTGCAAGAGCGTGGGCAAGCCGCCTGCCTCACGGAAAAGGGGATTGAATATTATTTTCCGGCGGAATGGGCGGGGCGGGCCGCGGAGATAATAGCGCAATATCACCGGGAGCGGCCGCTTTCCCCGGGCCTGCCCATTGAGGAATTGAAAAGCCGCCTTTTCCCGCTCCTCACGTATCAGAGGTATCAAATGCTGCTGAGGCATTGGCGGGAGGAGGGGCGTTTGCTTCTTGCGGAGGCGCGCTTGTCGCTGCCCGGCTTCAGGCCCGCCCCGGACGCGAAGCAGCGCGAGGCGGCGGCGAAGATGGAGGCGTTTTTGGCGCAAAGCGGGCTGGAACCGCTGCCTTGGGCGCGCCTGCTGCAGGAAACGGGGCTGCGTCAAAGCGAGGCGGCGGAACTGCTGACCTGGCTTTCTCAGGGAGTTTTGCTGCGTTTGCCGGGCGGGCTGGCGGCGGGGCGGGCAGCCCAAGAGCTGGCCTGGGAGAAACTGGCGGCCTATCTTGCGCAAAACGGCTCCGTCACCATCGGCGCGGCCAGAGATCTGTTGGGGGTTTCGCGGCGGGTGGCGCTGTTATATCTGGAATTTTGGGAGGAAAAACGCCTGCTCCTGCGGCGGGGGGACGAACGGGTGCTTAGATAGTGTGGGCCAGTATACACACTATCTAGTAGAGACCCTTGACAAAAGGGCAGGGAAAGGGATAATAGAGAGGGAAGTGATGAAAAATGCAATGCCGCCTGATCGGGCCTGAGGAAAAAGAGCGTTTCAACGCTTTTTTGGTGCGCTCGCCCAAGGGTCATGTCCTGCAGACCTGGGAATGGGGCGAGCTGAAAGGCGCCGGCGGCTGGCGGCCCCACCGCCTGCTGGTGGAGAAAGAAGGGCAAATCCTCGCCGCCGTTTCCCTCTTGCAAAGAGGTTTGCCGGGCGGCTTAAGTTTTTTCTATGCCCCGCGCGGCCCGGTCCTCAACATGGAAAACGCGGAGGTTTGGGATTGCCTTTGGCGCGGCATCCGCGACTTGGGCAAAAAAAGCCGGGCCCTCTTCTGCAAGCTGGATCCGGATATCGAAGACGGCAATGAGCTGTGGGCAAAACGCCTGCAAGAGGCGGGGGCTATCCCCGTGCGGGGGCGTGAGGGCTTCGAAGGGGTGCAGCCGCGCCATGTTTTCCGGCTGGACATCACCCCGCCGGAGGAACAGCTGCTGGCGGATTTCCACCAAAAGACCCGTTATAACCTGCGACTGGCGGAAAAGAAAGGCGTCGTGGCGGAAAGCGGCGCGGGCCAAGAGAAGCTGCCGGAGTTTTACCGCCTGCTCAAGGAAACCACGGAAAGAGACAGGTTCATCCTGCGTCCCTATGCCTATTTCCGGGCCTTTTATGACGCGCTGGTTCCGGCAGGGCTGGCGCGCCTCTTCATGGTCTATTACCGGGAGGAGGCGGTGGCGGGTGCGCTGGCTCTGCGCTTGGGGGATAAGGCCTGGTATATCTATGGGGCGTCCTCGAACAGCCATCGCGGCGTCATGCCCAATTACCTCATGCAGTGGCGCATGATCCAATGGGCCAAGGCCGAGGGCTGCGCTTTATATGATTTCCGGGGCGTACCGGGCGACGTGGGCGAGGAACATCCACTTTACGGCCTTATCAAGTTCAAGCGCGGCTTCGGCGGGCGATATACGCGCTTCATCGGCGAGTATGACCTGGTTTTTCGCCCTGCCGTTTACCGGCTTTACCGCTTGGCCGGGCCGCTTTATCAATCGCTGGCCCGCAAAGTGATTTTGCTGAAGAGGGGGCGTGGGAAGAAGGGCGCGCCCGCCGCGCCGGCTTCGGAATAGTATGCGAAAGAAGGCCGGCGCGTATTGCGCCGGCCTTCCTTGTATTTTTGCCCGTGTCCCTGTTTTTATAGGGGCAAACGGCAATTACGCCGTTTGCTGCACACCCTGACTTCTCTCTTCTGACCTCTGTTATGTGACCGGCGTGTGACCGGGGAGAAAGGCCCGGCTTCCTCTCCGGGAAGAGAAATATTTTAAGGGGCCGCCGCTTGTGCGGCGGCCCCGGGCTTATAGGGGATTTGAGGAGCGCCGGCCTCGTGCTCGGGCCGCCCTTTTCCGTCTGCAAAAGCGAGTGGAAAAAGCGGTGAATTATGGTCTTAAACAGGCTTTTTTTGTTTTGCGAGGAAAATAATACATACGAAAAAAGCGCATATACGCAAGGACAAACGCAGATAATAGCGCCAGAAAAGGAAAAGGAGGTGAACTTGATGAGCAGAAATAACGCACCTGTGGTCTCCGGCGCTTCCGGCGCTCTCGGCAGATTTAAAATGGAGGTGGCCAACGAACTTGGTATCTCCAACTATGACCAGATTGACAAAGGCCAGCTGTCCTCGCGTCAAAACGGTTATGTCGGCGGCAATATGACCAAGAAAATGGTGGCTTTTGCCGAACAGGCCCTTGCCCAAGGTCAGACATCCGCTATCGGCAACGCTTCTCCTACCGTTACCAGCCGCTAATCACGGTTGATAAAGGATAGAAGGATAGAAGGATACGATAAGTGCAGGTTTAAGAAAAAAGCCCCGCAGCCGGGGCTTTTTTCGCTCTATTTATATTTATGCAGGAGCTGTTCCAAGGTATTCAGCGCCTTGTCCAAATGCTCTTTTGTGTGCTGGGCCATCAGGCTGAAGCGCACCC
>WRDJ01000162.1 GCA_009783495.1 Clostridiales bacterium
CGCCGAACCCAAGTCGCTGCCCAAAAGCACCAGACCGCAGGATACGCCCATCAGCAAAAAGGGAATCAAGAAGCCGTCGAAGCTCTTTATCCTTTGCATATTATTGGAAAGGACTCTGGCCAGCATAACGACCAAAGCCAGCTTGCAAACCTCGGAAGGCTGTATGCCCAAAAACCAGCGGCCCGCGCCCTTAATCACCACGCCGGAAAAAAATGCCCCGAGCAAAAGCCCCACCGCGACTATGAAGCCCAGGGGCGCCAACTTTTTCAGCCAGGTGTAATTGAATTTATAGAAGAAGAGCATGGCGGCCAGACCGAGCGCCGCATGCAGGCTTTGTCTTTTCAGGAAGAAAAAAGAGTCGTTGAAGGGATCATATTGCGCGACATATTGGCTGGAACTGAAAACCATGATTATGCCGATGCCCAGAAGGCTCACCACGGAGAAAAAAATCCACCAGTCAGCCGCTCTTTTGTCTTTCCTTATCACCCTCTTCCCTCCTTCCTTCCCACCCTGCCATTACCCCGCTGCAAGTCCTGCTCGGGGAAAGGGTCAGAGGATGGGGTCAATTCCGTTTGCGCCCTTATGGCACGTGCCTCGTCATCCGGGTTCACCCTTTCGCTTTTTCCAGCACCAATGCCTTGAAAAGCCGCCCTCTCTCCTCGAAATTAACGAACATATCCCAACTGGCGCAGGCCGGGGAAAGCAAAACCACTTCGCCGGGCAAAGCGGCGGCATAAGCCAGATCCACCGCCTGAGCAAAAGTGTCGGCCAAAACAATGCTTTCCATCCCCGCCTTGTGCGCCGCCCGCCGCATCTCATCGCGGCACTCGCCCAAAAGTATGAGCAGGCGCGTTTTCTGCCGCGCCAGTTGCATCAGCGGGCCGAAATCATTGCCCTTGTTGCGCCCGCCCGCCAAAAGGATGAGCGGCTCGTCATATGACAGCAGCGCCTTCATCGTAGCGTCGGGGTTGGTGCCTTTGGAATCGTTGATATAAGCGGCTCCGTTCAAAGAGGTCACGAACTCCATGCGGTGCTCTACCCCGGGAAAGGAGCGCAAAGCCCGCGCGATCTGTTCCGCGGAGACGCCCATCAGGAAAGCGCAGGCCGCGGCTGCCAGGGCGTTCTGCAGGTTGTGCTTCCCTTTAATATATATGTCCTTGCAGGCCATAACATGGTTCTTTTGTCCCTCTCTCGCCAAAAAAATTTCTCCGCCCGTCGCATAGGCCCCGCAAGAAAGTTCTTCCTCAGTGCTGAAATAAAAGACGCTGCCGGGCAACCGGCAAGCCAGCGGGCGCACCAGCGGATCGTCATAATTGAGGACGGCGAAATCTTCCTTTTTTTGGTGCTCGAAGATGCTTTGCTTGACCGCCAGATAGTTTTCCAGGGAACCGTGTCTGTCCAGATGGTCGGGCGTGACATTCAGAAGGGCCGCCACATGGGGAGCGAAGCGGCGGCAATCTTCCAACTGAAAACTGGAGACTTCAGCCACGATCACCCCGTCTCTATGTTCCTCCGCCAGCTCCACCAGAGGTTGTCCGATATTGCCGCCCAAAAGGGTGTTCACCCCGGCCATGCGGAAAATGGCGGCGGTCAAGGCGCTGGTGGTGGTTTTGCCGTTGGTGCCGGTGATGGCGACAAAGGGCGCTTGTGCATAGTAAAAGGCCAGTTCCAACTCGCCTATCAGCGGTGTGCGCGCTTGCTTGAGCATTTTTATCAAAGGGATGGCGGGCGGGACCCCTGGGCTTTTCACCGCCAGCCGCCAATCCGCGCGTTCGGGCATTGCACCCCCGGTAAGCAAAGCAACTCCCGCATCTTGCAGCGCAGAGACCTCGTTTCCCAACTCTTCCCGGCTTTTGGCGTCCCAAAGGGTGAGCGCCGCCCCCTTACCCAGCAGGAAGCGGCAGGAAGCCAGGCCGGAAAGCCCGGCCCCGATCACCAGCACCCTTTGTCCGGGAAAAATCTTCACAAGCAAACCCCCTAATAAGTTACCAGCAACAAAGCCGCGCAGACCGAAAGCGCCGCCGCCAGAAAAAAGACCCATGCCACCTTGGTTTCGCTCCAACCCTTCAGCTCGAAATGATGGTGCAGCGGGCTCATCAAAAAAATTCTCCGGCCCAGCAAACGGAAGCTCAAAACCTGCAAAACCACGGAAAGCGCCTCCGCCACATAAACCGCGCCCAAAAGCAAGAGCACGGCCTCCGTCTTGGTCAGGATGCTCAGGGCGACCAGACCGCCGCCCAAAGAGAGCGAACCGGTATCCCCCATAAAAACCTTGGCCGGGTGACGGTTGAAATAGAGAAAGCCCAGGCAGGCGCCGGAGATGGCCGCCGCGCCGATGGCGGCGTCGCTGTAATTGACGCCCCCGTTCATAACAGGAGGGTTGTTCACGGCAACCAGCGCGATCAACATAAAGCCCAGATAAACCAAAAAAGAAACTCCGGCGGCCAGCCCGTCCAGGCCGTCTGTAAAGTTGACGGCATTAACGATAAAAACAAAAAAGACCGCCATGATAGGATAATAAAGCCAGGAAAGCTCCAGTCGCGCGCCGCTTATGGGAATGATGATCTCCGTGCCGCGCCCCAAAAGATTGACGGCGGCAAAAACAACGGCCGTGGCCGCGGCAAATTGCAAAATCAGCTTTCCTCTGGCCTTCAGGCCCAAGGAACGGCGGAATACAACTTTCAGGAGGTCATCCCAAAGCCCGATCAGGCCGAAAGCGAAAAACGAGAGGAGCAGCAACCATAACCCGGGCGAGCCCTCCGACCACAAGAGCACCGAGATGACGACGGCCGGCAAGAAAACGATCCCGCCCATGGTGGGGGTTCCGGCTTTTTTCAGATGTCCCTGCGGCCCGTCGCCGCGAATCACCTGCCCGAACTTGAATACACGCAAAAGCGGGATCAAAAGCGGCCCCGCAAGCAAGGCGATTATGGCCGATGTGATCAGTGCCGCCAGCGTCAGCTTCATCTTGTTTCTACCTCGTTAAGTGAAATGTCTATTCCCCGCCCACCAGCAGCCTTCGAACCGTTTCGGCGTCGTCGAAATGCAGGCGTCTCTCGCCGATGATCTGGTAATCCTCATGCCCCTTGCCGGCGATCAGCACGGCGTCTCCAGGCCCGGCCATTTGCAGGGCCAAGGCAATGGCCTCTTGGCGATCCTCTTGCAGTATATAATTCTCATTTTCTTCTTTTAACCCTTCTTCGATGCGGCGCATAATGGCTATGGGATCCTCGCCGCGCGGGTTATCGGAGGTGACGACGCTGAAATCGGAATATTTCCCCGCGATCCTCCCCATGAGCGGCCTTTTGCCGCCGTCGCGGTCGCCTCCGCAGCCGAAAA
>WRDJ01000163.1 GCA_009783495.1 Clostridiales bacterium
AGCCTGCAAGAGGGCGTGCGGCGCATCGAATTTTCCAGCGCCGAGGGCGGCTTCCCTTATGCGGAAACGGTGCAATTCCGGCTTTGGACAATGCAAAACGGCGAGGGATATCTGATAACCCTGCAAGCCGGTCTGTTCTTTGCGATTTTCTGGCGGTTGATGCTCGTCATGCTAGTTTTTCAGCTGATTGACCTGATCGCGAAAACTTCCGCCAACGCCCGTTTCGTGCGGCGCACGCTGCAACCCATAGAACAGCTGGCGCAGGCGGCGCGCAGCTTGAACCGCGAGGGCGCGCTGGAGATCGGTGAACTGAAATCCATCGCCGGCAAGCTGGACAGCATCAACGCCGCCCGCCTGGGCACACGCATTGACGTGGCCGGCGCCCAGGACGAACTGAAAACCCTTGCTTCGGCCATCAACTCCATGCTCGACCGCATCAACGAGGCCTATAGAGCGCAAACCCGTTTCGTTTCCGACGCTTCGCATGAACTGCGCACACCCATCTCGGTCATACAGGGCTATGCCGGGCTGCTTGACCGCTGGGGCAAAAACGACGAAAAAACCCTTCAGGAATCCATTGACGCCATCAAGAGCGAGGCGGCCGGCATGAAAGACATGGTGGAGCAGCTGCTTTTCCTGGCCCGGGGCGACGTGGGCAGCATGCTTGTGAAAATGGAGCCGCTCGACCTGGCGGCCCTGGCGCAGGAAACCCTGCGCGAAACGCGCATGATCCACGAGGGACACGAATTCACCGCGCGCCTCATCCCCGCCCTCACCTGCGGGGATGAGGGGCTGGTCAAACAGGCCCTGCGCATCCTCATCGAAAACGCCGTCAAATATACGCCTACCGGTGGGCGCGTCAGCGTTTCCGTGGCGCGGGAAGGCGCCGTAGTGCGCCTGGAAGTGCAGGACGACGGCATCGGCATCCCCGCGGAGGCCGTCCCGCACATCTTCGAGCGATTCTATCGGGCGGATCAATCCAGGGCCAGGGCCACCGGCGGCACCGGGCTGGGGCTTTCCATCGCCAAGTGGATCGTGGACCGGCACGGCGGCCACATGGAGGTCTTGAGCCGCGAAGACATCGGCACGAGAGTTTCCATCGTGCTGCCGGCCGCGCAGGAAGTCTCGGAGGCGACATAAGCGCCGCATAACCGTGTTGCGTCATCGGTTCGGCCGCTCACGTGTTTTATTGAAGAAGGCGCGGCCATTGGCCGCGCCTTCTTCAGTTCCGTTCTTTTTCAATTCCGTTCTTTCTGCGCCTCATGCCGGATCAGCCACAGCTTGTCCGTCACATGACGCAGCAATTCTTCCGCCAAAAGAATCTCGCCGGAAGCCGCCTCAGCTTCTTTCAAACGGCGCATATTCTTTTTCCACAAACCATTGAAGTCCTTGCCGATGTTATTGACGGTTTGTAAAAGTGCTTCATCATAAAACTCTCTTTTGAAAACATCCCCCTCTCTTTCCGGTTCCGGCCGCCCTTTGGAGCCCGCCGGGGAATACGTTTCCCCCAGCGGCCCCATCGGCGGCTCCAAAAAAGCGCGCGTGAGATGACCACCAAAATTTGGCGATGACCCTCACGCGCGCGAACAACCCCCTTGTGAAAAGGAAAAGGTTGTGTTATACTTAATGTTACCGCGTTGGCCGGCTTTGCCGGTTCGTAAGGGTGGTCTGGTCACCTTTGCGACCCCCGGGGTGGTGGTGCACTTCGGGGGCCCGCGGCCCTTTTGTTTCTGGAGCCAAGATAATTTTAGCAAAGGTTGGAAATAAAGTCAAGCGGTTTTTGGGAAGGGCGGGCCGCCACATCTCCACCATAACCCAAAAAACGACAGTTGACATTTTCTTCCGCCGGGAGTATTATTAAAAAGATAGTTTCCCGATGCTCAGGAGGTCTGTGGCTATGGATAATACCGCGGCAAAATCGCTGGCACTGCGCGTCTCCGTCATCAGCATCATCGTGAACATATTGCTCGCCGTCTTTAAGCTCATCGCCGGGATTCTCGGCAAGAGCAGCGCCATGATCTCCGACGCCATCCATTCCGCCTCGGATTTCATGACCACCTTCGCGGTGATTGCGGGCATCAACATCTCCCACAAAAAAGCCGACGAAGATCACCCCTATGGCCACGAAAGAATGGAATGTCTGGTGGCCATAGGGGTATCCGTCGTTTTGCTGATCGTAGGCGTGGGCATCGGCTGGAGCGGCATCCTCAAAATCATCAACCGCAACACCATCCCTTTGGTGACGCCGGGCCTGCTGGCGCTCATCGCGGCCATCGTCGGCATCGCGGTCAAAGAATGGATGTATTGGTTCACCATCCTCGCGGCCAGAAAAACCAAGTCGGAGATCCTGAAAGCCGACGCCTGGCATCACCGCTCCGACGGGCTCTCTTCCATCGGCAGCCTGATCGGCATCGCGGGCGCCAGAATGGGCCTGCCCATCATGGATCCCATCGCCTCAATCGTCATTTGCGCCTTCATCATCAAGGTGGCGGTGGACATCATCATCTCTTCCACGCGCAAACTGACGGATACCTCCTGCGACAAGGAGACGGTGGAACAGATCCGCCGCGTCATCAGCGAGCAGGAGGGCGTTCTGAGCATAGATTCGCTGATGACGCGCTCTTTCGCCTCACGCTTTTTCGTGGATGTGGAGATCGGCGTGGACAGCCGCCTCAGTCTGCAAGAGGCCCACGACATCGCGGAGAAAGTGCATCAGGAGATCGAAACCGCCTTTGACGACGCCAAACACTGCATGGTGCACGTCAATCCGCACCATGTTGAGACCCTGCCGCAGACATAGGCTCTTGCTTACGGCTTTAAGCGCGGCGAAGGATGTGTTGGGGTTGGATTATTATTATGACAAACTTTTAGGTCAAAACATATGCAAGTTAAGGGGACAAAAGGGCTGGACGCAGGAGCCGCCGGCGGCAAAGCTGCAAACCGCCGGGTGCGGCATCACCAGAAGCGCCCTGGCCAAGATCGAGGCCGGGCAGCGCCATCTGTATTCCTGCGAGATCAAGGTTCTCAAGATTGTTCCGGAAATCTCTTTCAACAGAATTGCTTGTATAAAATCCCTTATGCGCCCGCCTTCCGGGCCATAAGCGAAAAAAGAGGATTATCATAAAAACCCGTCGAATTGTTCATGCTAAGAACCTGAGAACCGTCCTCCTCGCCCCTGGTCTGGCATTGAAAACCCCAGCCGCTCCGATATTTTCGCCACTGAACGCAAGTTCTGATTTTGGAGGATGAAATGTCAGCTACAAAAATTTGGGTCGGCAGCATACTTTTGATCCTCGTTGCCGCGCTCCTCTTCAA
>WRDJ01000164.1 GCA_009783495.1 Clostridiales bacterium
AAAGCGCCTGCTTGGCGCGGCGGCGGCGCTCGCTCGTGGACACGCCCGACAGAGTCAGGGCGATCTCCACGTTGGCCAGCACCGTTTGGTGGCCAATGAGGTTATAGGTTTGAAACACAAACCCGATGGAGCGGTTGCGGTAGGCGTCCCAGTCGGCATCCTTGAAGTTTTTGGTGGAAAGCCCGCCGATGTTGAGATCGCCTGAATCATAGCGATCCAGCCCGCCGATGATGTTAAGAAGGGTGGTTTTGCCGCAACCCGAAGGCCCCAGGACGGAAACGAACTCGTTCTTCCTGAATTCCAGCGAAACCCCTTTCAAGGCGTGGATGATCTCGCCGCTGACATAAGTTTTGCGGATATCCGTCAGTTTTAATTTTAACATGGCTTCCCCCTTCTTTCGCCGGCCTTCACTCCATATCCTCAAAGCGCCCGTGTTTCTCATATCTCGCCGTTTTAACGGCGCGGTTGGCCCCGTCCACAAAAACTACCTTAGGCGGGCTTTGCGCCAGTTCCTCCGGCTTCATGACGGCATAGGCCATGATGATGACCAAATCGTTGATGGACGCGCAGCGGGCCGCCGCCCCGTTTAAGCAAATGATCCCCGTGCCGCGGTCGCCCTCGATGACATAGGTTTCCAGGCGCACGCCGTTGCTGAGATTAACGACCTGCACTTTTTCATATTCACAAATGCCCGACGCCTGCAAAAGCTCCGCGTCTATGGTGATGCTCCCGATATAGTCCAAATCCGCGTGGGTGATGGTGGCGCGGTGGATCTTGCTTTTCAAAACCGTGATCTGCAAACCGTTCAGCTCCTTCTCCGAGTGTATAGTTATTTACAAGTTTTGCAAAAATACAAATATTGTCATTCCGAGCGCAGCAACGAATCTAAAAGAAATTATCTCTCCGCCGAAGAAGCATTGCTCACGGCAGGGGCGCACAATGAACCGCCATGTTCAATCAGCATTTCAATAATATACAGTCATTTTTAGATTCTTCGGCCGCCTCACTCCCTCATAATGACAGCTTTTACGCAGTCTGCCGGTGCTTTTTTAACAGCTTCCTTCTCAATGTGATTTTATGGTGTATTCTTATCTTGCCCCATATTCGTTGCTTTGTCAAGCCGGCTCATTGAAACCCTTGTTCGCGGTTACCGCAATCACCTTTCCGCCGAATAAGCATTACTCACGTTAGGGGCGCACAGCGTGCGCCCGTGGGCGATCAATGCTCGCCCCGGCATTATTAAGCGCAATAGTCAGCCGCCATTAATTAAGCATCTGCCTTTTCTGTTCCATATAAAAACGCAAGAGCGCGAATTCTTTTTCATGCGCGAAACCCTCCCGCCGCAAAAGCAGTAAGGCGTCGGCCCTGGCTGCTTCTAGAATCGCGGCGTCGGTGAAGAGGTTGGCCGTCTGCAGTTCCGGCAGTCCGTGCTGGCGCGTGCCGAAAACCTCTCCCGGCCCGCGCAAGGCCAGGTCGGCCTCGGCGATCCTGAAGCCGTCGCCGCTTTCCGCCATGATCTTCATGCGCTCCCCGGCCACCGCGGAACGGGCATTGTGCATCAAAACGCAATAGGATTGTTCCCCGCCGCGTCCGACGCGCCCCCGCAGCTGGTGCAGCTGCGCCAGCCCGAAACGCTCGGCGTCGCGTACGATCATCACGGTGGCGTTGGGAATATTGACCCCCACCTCAACCACGGTGGTGGATACCATGATCTGCAGTTCGTTGCCCGCGAATTCCCGCATCAGGCGCTCTTTCTCCGCGAATTTGAGGCGGCCGTGCATAAGCCCGGTTTTCCTATGCGGAAAGACCTCTTCCCGCAGCTTTTGCGCCAGCCGGACGGCGCTTTCCAGGTCGCTTTTTTCAGATTCCTCCACCAAGGGGCAGACGATGAAAGCCTGCCTGCCTTTGGCCATTTCTTTTTCCATAAAGGCCCAGATGCGCGCCTCATAGTCATAACCGACGGCATAGGTGGAAACAGGCCGCCGCCCGGGCGGCATTTCGTCAATTTGCGAAAGCTGCAGATCGCCAAAAAAGGCCAGCGCCAAGGTGCGCGGGATGGGGGGCGCCGTCATAACGAGCATGTCTGCAGCCCCGACTTTTTCCTGCTGGCGAGTCCTTTGCATGACGCCGAAACGATGCTGTTCGTCGGTGACGGCCAGGCTAAGGTTAGCAAAACTCACCTTCTCTTGGATCAAGGCGTGGGTGCCGATCAAAACGCCGGTCTCCCCGCCGGCCGCGCGTGCCAGAACACCTTCCCTGGCCTTGGCGGGCAGGCTGCCCAGCAAAAGCTCCGCGCGTACGCCCAAACGAGCCAAAAGCGGAGACAGGGAGTTATAATGCTGCACGGCCAGAATTTCCGTGGGCGCCATCATGGCCGCCTGGAAACCCGCGGCGCAGGCTTTATACAATGCGGCGGCTGCCACCGCGGTCTTGCCGCAACCGACGTCGCCCTGTACCAGCCTGGCCATGGGCGCGGGGGCTTCCATGTCAGCGAAAATTTCGCCTATCACGCGTTTCTGCGCACCGGTCAGCTGATATGGCAGTTCGCGCAAAAAGCGCGGCAAAAGTTCGGGTAAAACGGGATGGGCGATGCCCTGCTGCGGCGCTTCCCGTCCGCCAGCACAAACCGCCAGCTGCAAAATCAACAGTTCTTCATAAGCGAAACGCCGCCGGGCCTGTTCTTTGGCCTCGAAAGAGGCGGGAAAGTGCATATCTGAAAGCGCCTGCGCACGCGGCGGCAAGGCGCGGGCTTTGACCATATCCTCCGGCAAAATCTCCTTGACGAAGCGCCCATACTTCTGCAAAGCCGCCCGGACGCTGCCGCGCAGGAATTTTTGCTTCAAGGCCTCCGTGGCGCGATAAACCGGCACGATGCCCGGCCCGTTCGCGCCTTCCTCGTCCAAAAACTCATATTCCTGCACCGAGAGCTGCAGCTGTCCGTATTTCCTTTCCGTCCTGCCGCAGACCAACAGCTCCCGGCCCTTGACCAACTGCTTCTGCAAGAATTGCTGGTTGAACCAGACGGCGGGGATGAGCCCCGTGCCGTCGCTGATCCAGGCCTTCAGGATGTGAAAGCGGGGGTTGGGATGCAGTTCTTCCACCTTCGTCACCGTCCCGCGCACGCTCACCGCATCGCCGATGGGCAAAGCGCCGATCTCCTGCGTCTCGCGCCGGTCACGGTAATCCCTGGGAAAATAAAAAAGCAGGTCGCCAATGGTATTGACACCTAAATGCTGGAAAAGCGCGGCCCGCCTCGGCCCCACGTTTTTCAGGTATTGG
>WRDJ01000165.1 GCA_009783495.1 Clostridiales bacterium
GGTCTCGCCCAGATAGGCCTCGGCGTCGGCTTTCAGCTTCTGCAGGATGAAGGCGGAGATTTCCTGCGGAGTATAATTCTTGTCGCCGATTTTCGCCTCATATTTCCGGCCCATCTGCCTCTTGATTGACATCACGGTGCGGTCGGGGTTGATGATGGCCTGTCTTTTGGCCACCTGCCCCACGATGCGTTCTCCGGAAGCGGAAAATCCCACCACCGAGGGTGTGGTGCGCGCGCCTTCCGGGTTGGGGATGACCACGGCTTCGCCGCCCTCCATGACCGCCACGCAGGAATTGGTCGTCCCTAAGTCAATACCGATAACTTTTCCCATTTTGAAATCCTCCTTATTATATCTTTAATATATTATGCGAAACAACGTCTTTTTTACCCGATGACAAGACGATTTTTAGGGTCAGCACCCAACCTTCACCATTGATGCCCTCAACAACCGCCCGTTCAGCAAATATCCCTTCCGAATCTCTAAAAGCACCTTGCCTTTTTGTTCTTCCCCGGTTTCTTCCTGCGCGAAGGCCTCGTGGTGCTGCGGGTCAAAATCCGCGCCCTCCGCCTCGATGCGCTCCACCCCGGCGGCGGCGAAAGCGGATAAGAGCTGCTTTAGGATCATCTCCACGCCCTCGCGCAGGGCCTGGTAATTTTCCTCCTTTTTTTGCGCGAAAGCGACGGCCCGCTCCAGATTGTCGGCGACGGGCAAAAGCGCGGATAAGAGCTCGCTGTTGGCGAACCTCACCGTATCCTCTTTTTCCTGTTTGCTCCGCCTGCGGAAATTGTCGAAATCCGCCAGCAGGCGTTGAGATTTTTGCTCGCTCTCTTCTTTTTGGCGCTGCATTTTTTGCTCGCTCTCTTGCAAACGCTGGCATTTTTGCTCACATTCTTCCTTTTGGCGCTGTAATTCCTTGATCGCGTAAACGACTTCCTGCCAGCTTGATTCCTCGTCCATTTCCTCTTCCGGCAAAAACTGTTCTTCCGGGAGCGGCTTGCTTTCAGCCGTCTCAATATCTTCGGCTTTCTTCACTTTTTTCGCCATATTTCCTCCTTAAAATTTTTATATCAGGCTCGTCCGCCCGGTTTATACATCTCGGTCAAAATCCGCGAAAGCTCGTCCGCGATAAACTCCACAGCGCAAACCGTTTTGGGGTAGCTCATGCGGGTCGGGCCCAAAACCCCCATCATCCCGGCCTTGCGCCCCTCGATGCAGTAAGGCGCCGCGACCACGCTGCAATTCCGTATGCCTTCATAGGGCATTTCCCCGCCGATGGAAATGGCGATCCCGCGCTGCGGCCGCATCGGCTTCAACAAGTTCGCCACTTTGTTTCCCTGCTCTAAAAGCCCCATCACGCCGCGCAGGCTTTCCACATCGCGGAATTCCGGCTGAAAAAACATGTTCATCACGCCGCCGGTAAAAACCTTTTCCTCGTCATCCGTCGCGAAAGCCCCTTCCATCAGGTCGAGCACCGTGGCAGCCAGCTCGCGGTGCCGGTTCATCTGCTCGGTGATGTCCCGCAGGACGGCGCAGGCGAAATGATCCATGCGCACGCCGCCCAGCTTTTGCTGCAAAGAGCTCTCCAGCCCGGACAAATAGGCAGGGTTGACCGGCTCGCTCATGGTGAGCAGGCGGTGGCTGACCTTGCCGGTGTCATAAAGCACCACCACCATGATCTGAAAAGCGTTGAGCTGCACCAGGCGAATCTTATCCAAGCCGCCCTTGGCCGTGCCGGCGGTGACGATCATGGTGGAATAGCTGGTCAGGTCGGCCAATAATTGACAGCATTGGCGCATCAAGAGATCCACCTCGCCGGCCTGCGCGGAAAGGGTTTTGCGCGCATGGGCCATCTCCGCCTCCGCCAGCTGCTCGGCTTCCATTAAGTAATCCACATAATAACGATAGCCCTTGTGGGAGGGCCGCCGCCCCGCCGAAGTGTGAGGCTGCTCGATATAGCCCTCTTCCTCAAGATCGGACATTTCGTTCCTGATGGTGGCGGGAGAAACGCCCAGCCCGTATTTTTTTGCCACCGCTCTGGAGCCGACCGGCTCGGCCGTCACCAGATAATCCTTGATGATGGCATCCAGCACCTGCCTTTTTCTCTCTTCCATAGCAGCATCTCCTTTTGTCTGGCACTCTCTGGCGATGAGTGCTAACAATAAGATAACACCGCGGGAATATTTTGTCAAGACCAAATTTTTTACTTGAAAAAATCAAAATTCAGATATGTTTCGGGGACCGGCCCAATGATGATGCCTTCGCAAAGCAGCACCGAAGTTGTCAGATCGAATTTTTTGCTGTCGAAGGGGATGGCGATGGACATCTGCGTGACCACCTCCAGCCAGATGCGGTGACGGGTTTGGTTGATGCCCGCGTCGGTGAAATCGTCCACGATGCGGATCTCCACATGGCCGATGGGCCGGATGAGAACCTTCACGTTCGGCCCCAGGCTGGAAAAGAGGCGCATGCCGGTGACCGCGCCGACGGGGATATTGATCTCTTCCCGCTTCATTTGCCGCAGCCTTTCCTCGATGTCCAGCACGAGCGAGGAAACCAGCAGGTTGATCTTCACCACGTCCGGCATCATCAGGATGACGCGCCCCTCCTTATCCTTTTCGATATACATGAACTCCGAATAAGTGGCGGTGAGCTGCAGCCCGGCAAATTCCTCGTTCACCGCGCTCTGCACGATCTGCGCGGCGGCCATGTGGGCCCTTTGCGTGCCGATGGCCATGATGATCGGGGAAAGCCGCCTTTCCGTTATAAACAAAAGGATGAGAGTCAAGAGCAAAAGAAAGGACAGGAAGAAGAAAAGTTTGTTTTTTCGGCGGAACCTCAGGTTTCTCATCGCACCCACCTCCCGAAATATATATATGAGCGGAAGGGCGCTTAAAAAATAAAAAACATGCCTCCCCGAAAAATTTTTTTATAACCCTTTACTATGCGCCCGCTTTCTGCTATCATATTGCCAAGAGCCTGTTCAGGCTCTAAGACAAACCTGTTAATCGGCAAAGGATGGGGGTGCGGTGTGAACGGGAGGGCTTTCTTTTTGGAAAAACCACATTCTCCCTTACCGCATGATTACGGCATGAGCTGCTTATTATCGAATAAGGAGTTTGTTTGCCTGTGGGCAAAAAAGCCGGATCCAGCCAAGCGCGCGCCTTTTCCAGAAACGCGAATGTGATAGCTGCTTCTGCTTGATAAAGAAGCGGCTTTTTCTTTTTCTCCCCTCGTCGCAAAACAGAAGGCAGAAGCGAGAGGACAGAGTGTGAAGCAAA
>WRDJ01000166.1 GCA_009783495.1 Clostridiales bacterium
AGGGTTCGGCCACCCCGGGGGTATAGGCAATGGAGAGTTCTTCCGCGTTGGATACGGAGCAGCGGCTGATCACCTCGATTTTGCCGCCCCAGGCCTCGTGTGCGCGCATGGATTTTTCTTTCAATGACATGTAATTTCTCCTTCCGCAAATTTCTCTTAATTTATACAGAACCGTCTTTGCCGTCGCCGCTTTCATCGGAGAGCAGTTTGTTGATTTCCATTATCAAATCGGCTTCGCTGATCCTACCGCGATGAAAATTCTTTCCGACATAACCGTCGGCGCGAACAAAAAAGGTATAGGGAAAGCCTGTGATTTGCACCTCGGTGTCCCACTGCGACTTCGTGTCGAAATAAAAAGGCATGGTATATCCATTTGATTCGATGAATATCAGCGCGTTCGCTTTCGTGTCGAGTATGCTGAGCATATCCCCTTCCACCCCATCGGCGATATTGATCATCAAAAACTGCACCTCATCGCCATATTCAAGAAAGGCTTTCTGAAAATCAGGCATTTCCTGGACACAGGGATAGCACTTGCTGCTCCAAAAGTTTATGACAAGGGGCTTTCCGAGAAATTCCTCGAGACGGAATTCGTTGCCCTCGGCGTCTTCAAAACCAAAGTTGGGCATATAATCTTTTGCATATTTTGCCCCCAAAATCAGATGGTCATAGAATGAGGTGCCGAGAATGGCGAGCATAATCAGCCCCAAAACGCTCCAGACGATGGTGGCCTTCTTCGACATCCTGTAAACCTCCGGCTGCGCGGGCGCAGCTTGCGCGGCCTCCGGCGTTTCGGCCTCTTCCGTCCCCGGCGGCGCGAATCCTTTATGACCCGGCTTTTCAAAATCCGGCATTATTATCCCCCCTCATTAATATAATTTCAAGAAAAGCTCCATGAATTTGCCGAAAACCCCGAAAATCATCAAAACCCCGATCAGGCATAAAATTGAACCGGCGGCTATATTGATGACGCGGTAATGCTTTTTGATGAACTCGAAGGCGTGCTTCAGGTTATCCAAAAGGAAGGCGGAAAGGATGAGCGGCAGCCCCAGCCCCAGCGAAAATAGGGCCAGCATGATGACGCCTTGCAGGGTTTCCCCGCTGGTGCCGGCATGGATGAGCGCCGCCCCCAGAAGCGGCCCGAGGCAAGGAGACCAGCCGATGGAAAAAACCAGGCCGAAGAGGAAGGAAGAAACAAGGCTGGAAGAACCGGGACGGATTCTCAGCTTATAGGTTTTGTTGAGAAAGGCCAGCCTGAACACCCCGAGATAATTGAGGCCGAAAAGGAGCAAGAGCAGGCCGGCAAAGATATTGAAAATGACCCGGTGTTCGTTGACGACGAAGCCGAGGGCGCCGGCCGCCGCGCCCATTAAGATGAATACGAGAGCCATGCCCAGCACAAAGGCGCAGGCGTTATAGATGACCCTGGCGCCCCTTTCCCTGTTCACGCCGTCGTCGCCGGCGAAAAAGGAGATATAAATCGGCAGCATGGGCAGGATGCAGGGGGAAACAAAAGCGATGACCCCTTCCAGAAAGGTCAGCAGATATAAATGCGGATATTCCATCCCCTCACCCATCCCCTCTTGTCAGGTCATTGTCGTTATTAATATAATATACACCTTTTTCGCCGCCATTACAAGTAGTATTATGATTAGGGCAACGAGGAGGCAATCCTCACCCCAAAAACCTAAAGGTTTTCTGGGGCCTCGGTTTCAGAGAATGCTAACAAGAAGCGCTATCTTTTTATGTCCTCTGCCCTCTGTTATGCGTCGCTTATTACCGACGGGCTAATCCTGTAAATATGGGTTATAGCGCCTCTCATCCCCGATTGTGCTGGCCGGGCCGTGACCGGGGTAGATTTTCACGCCGTCATCCAGTGGCAGCAGCTTCTCCCTGATTGATTTGAGCAAGAGCTCGAAATCGCCGCCCGGCAAGTCGGCGCGGCCTATGGAAAGCCGGAAAAGCGTGTCGCCGGAAAACAAAATATCCCCGCTCAAAAGGCATATCCCCCCCGGAGTGTGCCCGGGGGTGTGGATCACCCGCAAGGCCAAGCTCCCGACCTCGATCAGGCCGCCGTCCTCCAGCGGCAATGTCCCGGATTCTCCGGCGGCGCGGAAAGCGAAGCCCCCGACCTCTTTGAGCATGGCTATATCTGCGGCGTGCATCATAATGGGCGCGCCGCACTTTTCCGCCACGGCGCGGTTGCCGACGATGTGATCAAGATGTCCGTGGGTGTTGATGACGGCCTGCACTAACAAGCCGTTTTTTTCAATATACTCCGTGATGCGCGGGCTTTTATGGCCGGGGTCTATGACGGCCGCCCTTTTGCTTTCCGTGCAGGAAAGGATATAGCAGTTGGTTTGAAGAATGCCCCCGGCGATCCGCCGCAATTCATATGCGCTCATTTTTGCCTCCTGAATCTATGTTTCTAAAAGCAAGGTGACCGGGCCGTCATTCCCCAGCTCAACCAGCATATCTGCCTGAAAAACCCCGCTTTTCACAGGGATGCCCTCCCCGGCCAATTCCGCGAGAAAGGCCTGATAAAGCTCATTGGCCTTCTCGGCCGGGGCCGCCCTGTCGAAACCCGGGCGCAGGCCCTTGCGGCAATCGCCGTAAAGGGTGAACTGGGAGACGACCATAGCCTCGCCGGCCGTTTCCAGCAGGGAACGGTTGAGTTTGCCCGCCTCGTCCGCGAAAACGCGCAGGCGGGCCGTTTTTTTCGCCAGATATTGCGCGTCCTTGGCCTCGTCCCCGCGGCAGACGCCCAGAAAAACCAAAAGACCCGCGCCGCTTTCGCTCACCGTCTCGCCGCCCGCGCTGACCTTGGCGTATTTGACTCTTTGAATGAGGGCCCTCACTTATTTTCCCCTCCGTATGCTTTATTGCGGGTTTTTCTTGCCCGGGTGGCTCATGATGCGGCGCGCCTCGATGACATTGCGCACCTTTTTTACACGGTTGATGATATAGTCGAGGTGATCCATGGTTTTGACCTCCAACTTGATCACCGCGGTCACCAGGCCGGTCTTTTTGTCCAGGTTATAGTTGACGGCATTGATATTGGTCCTGGTGTCGGCGACCACGGCCATGATATCAATGGTCAGGCGCTCGCGGTTGCCGGCGATCACCTCTATGCCAGCCTGGTAAAGCCCGTCCGGATCTTCTCCCCAGCCCACTTCGATGAGGCGCGCGTCCTCCTCGTTGCGGTAATAGGTGATGTTAGGGCAATCGCCGCGATGCACCGAAACCCCTCTTCCCCGGGTGATATAACCGACG
>WRDJ01000167.1 GCA_009783495.1 Clostridiales bacterium
CATTCCCCTCGCCTTCTTCGGCGGCATCGGCTTGGCCGCCAAAAAAGGCGTTCTGGTCAAGGGCGGCAATTATCTAGACGCCCTCGGCAAGCTCGACATCGTGGTTTTTGACAAAACGGGTACGCTCACCAAAGGGCTTTTTCAGGTGACTTCGCTGCATCCGGCAGGCGGTTTCAGCGGGGAGGAGCTTTTGCGGCTGGCCGCGCAGGCCGAAGCCTTCTCCAATCACCCCATTGCCCTTTCAATACTCAAAGCCTATGACAAGCCTGTAGATAAAGAGCAGCTCTCCGGCGCGCGAGAACTTCCCGGGGAGGGTGTAAGCCTTATTATGGACGGCAAAAAACTTCTGGCCGGAAGCGGCAGGCTGATGAAAGCGCAGGGCATCGCCGTGAGCGAACCGCCGGGAGTAGGGGTCAAGCTGCACGTCTCCTGGGACGGCCTATATGCCGGCTGCATCGTCGCCGCGGATGAGCTCAAGCCGCAAAGCCTTGGCCTGGTGGCCGCGCTCAAGGCCCGTGGCGTAAGCAAAACCGCCATGCTGAGCGGCGACAGCGCGGAAAACGCGGCGGAAGCGGCGAAAAAGCTGAGCATAGACGAGGTTTTTGCGCCGCTTTTGCCGCATGAAAAGGTGGAAAGGCTGGAAGAGCTCGGCAAGACGAAGCGCCCCCAAGGCAAACTGGCCTTCGTGGGCGACGGGATCAACGACGCGCCGGTGCTGGCGCGGGCGGATGTGGGCGTGGCTATGGGCAAGCTCGGTGCAGACGCGGCCATCGAGGCGGCAGACGTGGCGCTGATGAACGATGACCCGCTTAAGCTCGCCGAAGCCATGGATATTTCCCGGACCACCAAAAGCGTGGTTTGGCAGAATATACTTTTCGCGCTGGGGGTAAAAGGAATTTTCCTTCTCTTGGGCGCGCTCGGCCTCGCCGGGATGCCGGAAGCGGTTTTCGCCGACGTGGGCGTGGCCCTGCTCGCAATCCTCAACTCGATGAGATTATTGGCAAAATAAGAACAAACGCAATTCATTCACAGGGGCGCACAATGTGCGCCCCTGTGAATGATAACAATTTTTGAACACTCCCCAAGAAGGAGTTTTGAGCGAGGAAAGACGGGGTTGGATTGCTTCGCCGCTCTCGCAATGACGGAGGCGAACAACGGCGCCGCTATGCGACGCTATGCCGTAACCCACAAAAGACTCTTTTCCGTTTTTGGGGGCGGTTTGCCGGCGAGCTTAGAAGAAATTGCGGCCGTCCCAAGCGAAGGAAGCAACTTCAACCTCCGCGTGCGCCGCCCGTCTGTCCTCGAAGAACTTCTTGCTCACCTGCGGGAAAATGCAATAGGAAAGCAGGTCTTCCGGGCTTTCCAACAAATCGCCCGCTTCCTCCTTAGCCTGCCCGAGCTGAGGCGGCAGAAGATCCGCCGGACGCACGGTCACGATTTCGGCGCCGCCGATCACTTTGCGGCGGATCTCCCCATCCACCGGGGCGGGTGAAGCGCCGTATTCGCCGCGCAGATAGCTTTTGGTCTCGTTGGAGGCCATTTTATAGCGTTCGCCGCCCAGCACGTTAAGCACGGCCTGCGTGCCGACGATCTGGCTGGTGGGCGTGACCAGCGGCGGATAGCCCAGTTCCCGGCGCACCCACGGCACCTCGTCCAGCACGGCGGGCAGCTTGTCGAGGGCGTTGCTTTGCTGAAGCTGGGAGATGAAGTTGGAGATCATACCGCCCGGCATCTGATAGAGCAGCACGTTGACATCCACGCGCGGGTCGGCCACGTCGTGAGCCTTATATCTGAGGCGGATCTGCTTCATCTTCTCCGAAAGGCGGGCCAGTTGTTCCAAATCGAGCCCGGTGTCGTAGGGCGTGCCCAGCAAAGATGCCGCGATGGTCTCCCCGGCGGGCTGCGAGGTGGAAAGGGCCACGCTGGAAAGAGCGCAATCGAGAACATCCGCGCCGGCTTCCACCGCTTTCAGATAGGTCATGGCGGCCATACCGCTGGTATAGTGGCTGTGCAGCGACAAGGGCAGGCCGGTTTTCTGCTTGATCAGGCTGACCAGCTCGAAGGCGTCATACGGGTGCAGGATGCCGGCCATATCCTTAATGCAGAGGGAATCGGCCCCCATATCCTTATAGGTCAGGGCCAGATTGGCGAAATATTCCAGGTTATGCACCGGGCTGTTGGTATAGGAAAGAGCGCCCTGCACCTCTCCCCCGGCTTTTTTGGCGGCGGCGAAGGCGCGCTGCACATTGCGCGGATCGTTTAAGGCGTCGAAAACGCGGATGATGTCTATGCCGTTTTCCAGCGCCTTTTCCACGAACAGGTCCACCACGTCGTCGGCATAGTGGCGATAGCCCACCAAGTTTTGCCCGCGCAGCAGCATTTGCAGCTTGGTATTGGGCATGGCCGCCCGGATTTGGCGCAGGCGTTCCCAGGGGTCTTCGTTGAGGAACCTCATACAGGAATCGAAGGTGGCTCCCCCCCACACCTCCATGGCGGCGAAACCAACTTTGTCCATTTCCGCGGCCAGCTGCAAAATATCCGCGGTGGTGAGGCGCGTAGCCAGAAGGGATTGGTGGGCGTCGCGGAAGGTGGTGTCGCAAATGCCGATTTTTTTCGTTTGTGTCATGGGCTTTTCTCCTAAATTCAGTGTTTTTTTATGGCGGATTGTGATTTAATTCGTTTGGATAAATAGGCCAAAGACCTCGGCTATCAGAATTGCCGACCATATAAAAAGAGGAGTTGCCATAATGGTCAGCAAAAGAATCATTCGCGCCTTGACGCTATCAAAGAAGCGTTTCATTAAAGCAAGCTGAACGGCAACTGCTGAAATTAACGCGACAAATACAAATATTACCTCAAAACGGCCTAAGTTCCACACTATTATATCCCAAATTAAAAACAGTACATACAAAGACGGGATTACTAAAAGAGCAAGCATTATATGGTAAATGACCGTTAAGATTTTACGGTTTTTCTCATCAATGAATAAAACAGATAGCACGCCGATTATTGTTGGCAAAAAGGCTAAAATACTCCATGTTATCCATGACGCTAATACTTCTTTCGGCATACTTGAACGACCCCTTTTAGTGGTGTTAGTTTACCCATCATCGGGGGAACGGTTTTGCCTCCGGCGGTCCGGAGGGGATAGGGGGGATTCCGATTTCCCCCCCCTCCCCCCCCGGACCCCCCCAACCCCCCTTAAATACCCCCCAAAAACCAAGGTTTTTGGGGGGCCCCC
>WRDJ01000168.1 GCA_009783495.1 Clostridiales bacterium
AACAATCAGCGGTCAACATTCGGTTGACCGAGAAGTGAATGCCGACATCGCGCAGAAATTCGACATAGTTCAGCTTGGGCAGCCAGTCGGCGTTGTTGACCATGATGGCGGCGTTTTCGCCCTCGAAGCGCAAAAAGCGCGCGAATTGTTTGCGGAAGGAGGCGCTGTTGGTTTCGATCTGTGCCGTGGTGAGCATTTTGCGCATATCAGTACGTCCGGAGGGGTCGCCCACCATGGCCGTGCCGCCGCCGATCAAAGCGATGGGCCGGTGCCCGGCCTGCTGCATATGGCTCATCACCATGATCTGCAGGAAATGGCCCACATGCAGGCTGTCGGCGGTGGGGTCGAAGCCGATATAAAAGGTGACGGGGCCCCGCGCGAGCATCTGCCGCGTTTCCTCCTCGTGGGAGGCCTGGGCTATATAGCCCCTTTCCAATAAAATATCATAGACGTTTTTTATCTGTTCCATAAGCCGTTCTCCTATCTCAAACTAAAGCTAATGATATGGCTTCCCCGTTCTTTTGTCAAGGGTTTGGCTGAAGGATAAACCCCGAAAGCGAAAGGAAAGCGGGGCGGCGCGGCGAACTTTTAGAGTTAAACCGATGTAAAACTAGTATAGGAGCGAAAAGCGAAATTATGAATTTATCGGCTGAGTTGAACGACAAGCAAAAAGAGGCGGTGCAGGCCGGGCCGGGGCCCATGTTGATCATCGCGGGCGCGGGCAGCGGCAAAACCAAGGTGCTGGTGAGCCGGGCGGCCTGGTTAATGAGCGAGTGTGGCGTGGCGCCGCAACGCATTTTGGCCGTGACCTTCACCAACAAGGCAGCCAGAGAAATGCGCGAGCGGCTGGAACGCATGACCGGGTTGGATATGCGCCGACTCTGGCTGGGGACTTTCCACGCGCTCTGCGCCCGCATCCTGCGCATTGAAAGCGCGGCCACGCCTTTTCCCGAAAATTATGTCATATACGACGACGGCGACACCCAGTCGCTTCTGAAAAAGATACTCTTTGAGATGGAGCTGGACGAGAAGAAATATCCACCCCGCATGGCCGCCTCGCTCATTTCCGCCGCCAAAAACAAGCTGCACTCCCCCGAATTTCTCGCCGTGACGGCGGGCAGCCGCTTTGAGGAAAAAATCGCCGCCGCTTACACGCGTTATCAGCGCCGCCTGCGCGAAAACAACGCGCTGGATTTCGACGACCTGATCATGGAAACCGTGCTGCTTTTCCGCAATAACGGGGCAGTTCTGTCCAAATATCAGGAAAAATTCCGGCATATTTTGGCCGACGAATATCAGGACATCAACCACAGCCAATATGTTCTGGTGAAGCTCTTGGCGGAAGGGCACGGGAACATCTGCGTGGTGGGCGACCCGGATCAATCCATCTATGCCTGGCGCGGGGCCGACATCCAGAACATCCTGGATTTCGAAAAGGATTATCCTCATTGCCGCGTGGTCAAGCTGACGCAGAACTATCGCTCCACGCAGAATATCTTGGACGCCGCCAACAGCGTGATCTCGCGCAACAGCGGGCGCAAAGAAAAAGAATTGTGGAGCAACCTGGGCAAGGAAGAGAAGATCGTCTCGCACCAAGCCGCCAATGATAAAGAAGAGGCGCTTTTCGTCCTGCAAAACATCGTCGCGCTCTGCCGTTCGGGCCATCGCTTCAAGGATTTCGCCATCCTCTATCGCACGCACAGCCAGTCGCGCGCTTTCGAGGAAGCCTGCATCAGATATAATACGCCCTACCGCATTTACGGCGGCCTCAAATTTTATGAGCGCAAGGAGATCAAGGATTCTTTAGCTTATCTGCGCCTCACGGCCAACCCGCATGACGGAATGAGCCTGGCCCGCGTTTATAACGAACCGCGGCGCGGCATTGGCCGGGCTACCTGGGATAAGCTGGAGCAGGAGGCGGAATTGCGGGGCTGCGGCGTTTTTGTCGTGCTGGAGGATGATGGCTGGCTTTCCCGTTTGGGCAGGGCCGCGGCGGAGAAGCTGGTTTCTCTCCGCAAAATCATTCTCGGACTGCGCGCCTTCGCCGCTGGCAACCCTTCTCTCGCCGCGCTTTTACAGAAAATCTGGGAGGAGACCGCCTATAAAGAATCGCTGGAAAACGACGAAGAGCAGGAGGCGCGCCTGGAAAACCTGGGAGAACTTTTCAATGTGGCGCGGGATTTCGACGCCAACTACGACGCGCCGGAAGGGGCCCTGGAAGGGGAAACGCCACTTTCAGCTTTTCTCGCCCGCATCGCGCTGGCCACGGACATGGACGACTGGCAGGATAACGACAACTATATCACTTTGCTGACTTTGCACGCGGCCAAGGGACTGGAATTCTCGGTGGTATTCATGGTAAATATGGAAGAGAAGCTCTTCCCCCATTCCCGTTCTCTGGACGACGACAAGGAACTGGAAGAAGAAAGGCGACTTTGCTATGTGGGCATGACGCGCGCCAAGGAGCGGCTTTTCTTCACCCGCGCGGTGAAAAGGTTGCTTTGGGGCAATTTTGCTTATAACGAGCCTTCGCGTTTTTTAAGCGAGATGCCCAAGGAGCTGCTCTCGGAAAGCGGGAAAAGCGCCGGCCCCTCCGAACAACGCGGCCTGCCGCTCTTATATAACGGATATAAAAAGCCCGCCGGCGGGCAGAATACCAGTGTTTTCATCAGGGAAAAGCCAGCGCCCAAGGTGAAAAGCGAGGCGGAGGCGGCCTCCTTGGGCGACAAAGTGCTGCACGACAAGTTCGGTTTGGGCGTGGTGGTTTCCCTTTCCGGGACGGGTGAAACGCTGACCGTCGGGGTGGCCTTCCCCAATCAGGGGATCAAGCAGCTGATTTGGAGCTATGCCCCGATGAAAAAAATATAAATCAGCCGAGGTAAACAATGCAAAAAGAAGAAGCGCAAAAGAGAATACTTTTCCTGAAAGAAGAGATAGCGCGGCATAACCGGGCCTATTACGAGTTGGACGCGCCGGAAATCAGCGATGCGCAATACGACGCTTTGATGCAAGAGCTGCGCGGTCTGGAAGCGGCCTGGCCCGCCCTTCTCACGCCGGATTCCCCTACCCAGAAGGTGGGTGGCGCCGCCGATCTGCGGGTTTTCGCGCCGGTTACGCACCTGCAGCCCCTTTTGTCGCTGGATAACGCCTTCAGCCGCGAAGATTTGCTGGTTTTCGCGCAGCGCCTGGGCAAAACCCTCGATGAGCCGCCCTCTTTCGTGCTGGAGCAT
>WRDJ01000169.1 GCA_009783495.1 Clostridiales bacterium
AAGAACGGGTAAAAACCGTTGACAATGGGAAGAATAGCCTTTCTGAAGGAGGAAGCGTCTATTTCTCCCCTCCTTCTGTTTTCCCCTCCCCCTGCCCCCCTCCCCAGGGAGGCGGCAGCCCCGCACGGCAGACAAAAATATTAATTATCGCACACTCGAAGCGGGAGGAAGCATGAACGCCGCACTTTTGGTGGAATCCCTGACAAAAAACCGCCGCACCATCGCCCTGGCGGAATCCTGCACGGGCGGCGGGCGGCTGGACGGTGCAAAACGGCAAACTGCCCGGCCTCGGAGTGGCGGTTGATCCGCCAGAGCATATCATGAATGCTTCCATATTAGATGAAATCCTATGATCCGCCCGCTCAGCTTAAATAGGCTTATCAGAATCACGACCACCGGCTTAGCCGGTGGTCGTGATTCTTTCTCCGAAGACCCTGATTTTTGCGGGCAAAAGCGAAAAGCTCTTGTTTTGCCGCTCCGGATGGATTATTATATATTATATATAGGCGCGAGAACAGGAAGGAAAAGCTATGCAAAAGAATTCGGTCAAAACACACCTGATCAACCTCCTCATGATGACGCTCGGCTCGGCCGTCCTCTGCGTCGGCGTGAACATATTTTATGCCGCGAACGAGCTTTTGTCCGGGGGGGTCTATGCTTTCGCCATGATGGGCAATTACTTATACGAAGTCCCCATCGGCCTGGGCCTTTTCGTGCTCAACCTGCCGCTTTTGATCCTGGCCTGGTTCAAGCTGAACCACCGCCTGGTTTTCTATACGATCTGGGTCATCATCTTCCAGAGCGCTTTTTTGACCCTGACCGCGCCGCATCTGCCCGGATATACCACGGATACCCTTTTGGCCTGCATTTTCGGCGGCGTGCTCATCGGCGTGGGCGGCGCCTGGGTGATCCGTCATCACGGCTCCGGCGGCGGGCTGGACATCGTCGGGCTCATCATCAAAAAGCGCATTGACGTCAGCATGAGCACGATCACGCTTTTTTTCAACGTCTTCATCATCGGCTTGGCCGCCATATTATTCCCCGTTGAAAAAGCCATGTATACCATCGTTAGCATGTTTATCTCCGCCATGGTTTTCAACAAGGTGGTGGGCGGTTTCAACCCCAAAAGCAGCGTCACCGTCATCACCGCCAAGGGGCATGAAATGTCCTCCCGCATCAACCTGGTGCTGGGCCGCGGCGTGACCATTATGAAGGGCGAGGGGGCCTATACCCACGCCGAAAAGGATATCCTCTTTTGCATCGTCAGCCGTTTTGAGGTGCCGCAGCTCAAAGAGACCGTGAAAGAAGTAGACCCCAACGCCTTTGTGGCCATCAGCACCGCCGACGAGGTGATGGGCCGCTTCATTGACACCTCGGTGATTGACGCCGCCTTGGGCCGGAAGAAAAAATAGAGGAAACGCAACAGACGGGGAAGCAAGTTATGAAGGCTAAGAGCGGCGTGAACCGGTGTGCCGCTTTTTATTAAAAACATATTGACATTTTTCGATTTTAGGCGCTATAATCAATATATCAAATCTTCAGGCGGGGCGGCATATGGATAAAGACAGCAAACATTCAGACAACGCCAAGGTTTTTAAAGCTTTCTGCGACGAAACGCGGCTGATGGTTTTGTCGCTTTTGCGGAGCGGGGAGAAATGCGCTTGCATCCTTTTGCGAAAGGTCAAGGTTGGGCAGCCTACCTTGTCTCATCATATGCAGATTCTTGTTGAGAGCGGAGTCGTTTCCGCTCGCAAAGAGGGGAAATGGACGTATTACTCGATTAGCGCGGCGGGGTTCGAACACGCCGCTGGGTTGCTGCGGGAGTTTGCCGCGCTTACGGACGGCGGGGGAAGTTCATAAATTAATATCCGGCGCGGCGCCCATATTCTTCTCTTACCGCGTCGTGATCTGATCATGACATAATCGGGAGGCGATAATTAATTATGATGAACATATCCGCGGTCTCTTGGGTAAGCCTGGGGGTCGGCCTCATTTTCGGGTTTCTGGCGCAGCGGTCCAGGATGTGCTTCATCGGCGGCTGGCGTGATTTTTTTCTTGTCAGGGATACATATTTATTAAAAGGCTTCATTGCTTTCTTTGTCACGGCCGCCCTCTTCTTTTTCGGGTTCTGGCTGACGGGCAACAGAACCGCGATGGCGACATATCCCTGGGTTGCCCGTGATGCGGAAATAGTTCTCATGCCGCCGGAGATGAAAGAAGAGATTTGGTGCGGCGATGAATACCCCACCAATATTAACGATTTATTGCCCGGCAGCGAGCATCTTTTCGGGGAAAGCTTTTGCGCGCTGACCGGCACGCCCATGTTTATCGTCGGCCAGGATGTGCATTTGCCCGGGATTCAAATATTCGGCAAAACCCTCTCCAACGTGGTGATCGTCACCGTGTTCGCCGCTTTGCTTATGGGACTCTTTTCCGTCATGGCCAATGGCTGCCCGATCAGGCAGCATGTGATGGCCGCCTCAGGCAATATCAGCGCCATGCTCTATTTGCTGGGATTTTTCCTGGCAATCCTCTTTTTTGATAAGATTTCCGGCGCCATTTTTGAGCCCTTATTCAGGTATACGTGGTGAAAGCCTGCGGTTGAAATTCGCTTAAAAAGGGGAAGATTCCGGTTATGATGACTGTATCTACGGTTTCTTGGGTCAGCCTGGGGGTCGGCCTCATCTTCGGCTTTTTGGCGCAGCGATCCAGGATGTGCTTTGTCGGCGGCTGGCGTGATTTTTTTCTTGTTAGGGATACATATTTATTAAAAGGCTTCATCGCCTTCTTTGTCACGGCCGCCCTCTTTTTTTTCGGGTTTTGGCTGGCGAACTATCGGGATGCAATGTCGTCATATCCCTGGTTCGTTCGCGAGAACGCGACATTCAGCTCGGATGATTATTTTAATGAGTTATTGCCTATTCTGGAGGCGATGGGAGTTGCGGATAATTGGTGGGAGAACCCCGATATTTTTACCGACCTGATTCCCGAGAACATGTTCGGCCACAGCTATTCCTTTTGCTGGCTGCAAACGGGCAAAATAACCCTTGTTGAAGGCCGCGACGTCAGAGCGCCGGGGGTGGATATTTTTGGCTTGCACATCCCCAACGAACTGATCATAATACTGGTTGGCGCCTTGCTCCTGGGCTTCTGTTCCGTCATGGCCAACGGCTGCCCGCTCCGGCAGCACGTGATGGCTTCCTCGGGCAATGCCAGCGCCATGACCTATT
>WRDJ01000170.1 GCA_009783495.1 Clostridiales bacterium
CGCCGAGGAGATTTACCGCCACCTGCCCAAGCCCGCCGATGCCCCGGCCAGCGTGCAGCTTCTGGATTTACCGCAAGTTGACGAAGCCTGCCTTGACGATGTGTTGGAAGCCAAATGGCAGAAAGTGTTGCAAGCGCGGGAGACCGTTTCCAAGGAACTGGAAAGCGCCCGCCAGAACAAGCTGATCGGCCATTCGCTTGATGCCGCCGTGACGCTTTATGCCGGGGAAGAGACGCGCCGCCTTCTGACAGGATTAAACGCCGATTTAAGCAAAATCTTTATCGTCTCGCAGGTCAATTTAGCCCCCGCCGAAGCTGCGCGCCCGCGGGAGGCCGGCGGCACGGAGGAACTCGGCGTCGCCGTTGCCCCGGCTGCCGGGGCCAAATGCGAACGTTGCTGGATATACAGCGAAAGCGTGGGTCAGGACGCCGAACACGGCCAACTGTGCGCGCGCTGCGCTGGTGTGATGGAAAAATTGAGTTTGGAGTGAAGAACATGAGCCCTTTTTCCGGCAAGCCCTCCCCGGCCGGCCTTGCCCCCTTCGCGGGCAGGGATTTATTGGATTTTTCCTGGATCGGCAAAGAAGAACTGCGCGTCATCATGCAAACCGCCGCTTATTACGAAGAGGCGCTCAAAGAGAAAAAACGCCTCTATGACATGGACGGCAAGCTCATGGCCTCGCTCTTTTACGAGCCCAGCACACGCACGCGGCTTTCTTTCGAGGCGGCCATGCATCGGCTGGGCGGCGGCGTGGTCACGGTCGCGGAATCCTCGCTTTTTCAGATTTCCTCCACCGCCAAGGGGGAAAAGCTGCCCGACACGGTGAAGGTGATCGAAGGCTATGTGGACATTCTGGTTTGCCGCAGCCCGGAAGTGGGGTCGGCGGCGCAGGCGGCGGAGCACACGCTCATCCCGGTGATCAATGCGGGGGACGGGGTGGGTGAGCATCCCACGCAGGCGCTTTTGGATATTTACACTATCATTAAGGAAAAAGGCGGAGTGGACGGCCTGACCATCGTTTTGGCCGGCGACCTGAAAAACGGGCGCACCGTTCATTCCTTGGCCGATGCTTTAAGCCTCTATGACTGCCGGCTGCTTTTTTGCTCTCCCGCGCAGTTTGGCATGCCCGCCGCCGTCATTAACAAGCTGAAAGGCAGAGGAGTGCGTGTGGAGGAATGTTGCAGCCTTGACGAGGCGGCGGCCCGCGCCGACGTTTTATATATGACCAGAGTGCAGGGGGAACGCTTTGAGGGCCGCGAAGAATTCGTGAAAACAGAGGAGGCTTTCATCCTCACCAATCGGCATATGGGGCGATTCAGGCCGGGCGCGCTGATTATGCATCCCTTGCCCCGCCTAAACGAGATTGCCCCGGAGGTGGATTCTTATCCCGGCGCCGCCTATTTCAGGCAGGCGGCCAACGGGCTTTTTGTGCGCATGGCGCTGTTGGCATTGCTGACGGGTAGCGTTAAATAGCCTTGTCGCTAAACCACCCCAAAAGACAGAAAAGAGTCTTTTGGGGACCCCGGTTTTGACGGCGCATCCCGGTGTCGCGTCTGCGGCTCAGTCGCTCACGTATTAACTATACGCTCGGTTCCCTCACCTTGCCGCTCTTTGGGCTGCTTGCCACTTTTAGCTCCCAGTCACTATCGCTTTACTCTCCGATTATTTTTCCTGTTTTACAGCATAATAATATTCTCTAAATATTTTTCGGCGCGAGGTGTTGTCTTTTGAATTTTTTGAAGAAGAGAAAAGCCCGTAAAAGCGAAGTTCGCGAAGCGAAGGAACGGGCGGCGAGAGAGCAAGCGGCGCTTGAGCAGGCGGAAAAAGAAAAAGATCCGGAAGGTTTCTGGTTGAAAAAGACGGAATGGCTCAGCAGAACTCTGGAAAGGGCTAAGTTGGGCGATTATGTGACCTTGATGCAGACGCCCCGCCGCCTGATTTTTCTTAATTTGCTGGCCGGCGCCGCCAGGGGCTTCGGCTTTGCCATCGGCTTCACCATCTTGGGCGCCTTTGTGATCTATATGCTGAATATATTGAAAATTTTGGATATTCCCCTGATCGGGGATTTTATCAGCGACCTGATAGAATATATTAATGCCAACAAAAGCCCCGGCATATAATTCGCCGGCAAACCACTCCAAAAGACTGAAAAGGGTCTTCTGAGAATTCCGGCGCAGCGTCGCATAGCTGTGTCAGCCGCTGCGTTGCGATCCCCGATATGCAAGCTCAGCGTGCCTTTGCTTCCACTTCAAAAGGCAGAAAAGCGTCTTTTGGAGATTTCGGGCCGCGCCTTGCGCCTTTCTTGCTCTGCTCGCTTCTCTTTTCTCGCGGTATTACCATGAATATATGTTCCAGATTCTGGCAAAATAAAGACGTTCTTATTACGTCTTTATTTTTTGTGCCGATTCATTATGGGTCATTTTGGTCGGGATAAAAAAAAGAGTAGGGCTAAGAATAAAGCTGAAAACGCGCGAAAAGAGGCGCGGGGAAGCGGAGGGCTTTATGGTGCGGAAAAACATTTCTTTGCCGGAACAGGCCGGGAAAAAGAGGCCGCTGGCGGTCTTATTGCTCGTTTTGATCTTATGCATGGCGGCGCTATTCACAGCTTTTTATGATTATTTTTCCCTGCCGCCGCTGCAAACCGTGCTTTCCGGCGATTCTCTCGCGCTGCCCAAAGCCGCTTTCGGCAAGATAGACATAAGGGTGAACGGCCTGCCGCAGGATGGCGAGGCAATGCCAGCCGGCGCCTCCGCGGTGGGCGGTATTACCTCGCCCCTTTATGACGGCAATTCGTTGCTCTTTGAGGAGGCGGGCGATTATAAGCTGGACATCAGGCTTGGCGGCATTATTCCCATCGGCTCCATGCGGGTTTCGGTCGTCAGCCCCGTTTATGTGGTGCCGGGAGGGCAGGCCATCGGTATTTTGCTGCAAACCGACGGCGTGACCGTGGTGGGATATTCCCCCGTAATCAACTCGCAGGGACGGGCCACTTATCCCGCTAAGGAGGCCGGCCTGCAACCGGGTGATTTCATCACCGCCATCAACGGCATCCCCGTAAGCGACGACAAGCAGGTGGCCGCGCTGATCGGCGAATACGGCAAAAACGGCCAGCTGATCAGCATAACCTTCAGCAGGGAAGGGGAAGAGCGGCAAATCCGTCTGAAAGCTGAATATTGCTATGACAGCAAAAGCTGGCGCATCGGCCTTTATGTGCGGGACAGC
>WRDJ01000171.1 GCA_009783495.1 Clostridiales bacterium
AAAAAAAGAAAAAGCCAAAGGTCGCAATTGTTTTTTATAAACCCTTTTTTATAAATGCCCTTTTTTCGTCCACAACCCCCCCCCCCTTTCCTTTTTAAAAAAAGTGTAAACCTTTCCCCCCCCCCCCCCCATCAATAGGCGTTTAGCTGGGGTTATGCGAAGTTTGCCAAGAAAAAGGGGGCAAGCGTGTTTGCGGTTCTCCTTTCTGCCCTCCGTTATGCCGCTGTTCGCGCTATTTAATCCCGGCCTTCAACGCCGCAATATGAGCGGGCGTGGTGCCGCAGCAGCCGCCCAGCAGGCGCGCCCCGGCGGCCAGGCAGCTTCTCATCCCCTGAGCGAAAACTTCCGGCGTCATATGATAAGCGGCGCCGCTTTCCCCCAAAACCGGCTTGCCCGCGTTGGGCTGGGCGATCAGGGGCAGGCCCGCTTCCTTCATATTCCCGATGACCAGCGCCGTTTCCTCAAGTGAAAGGTCGCCGCAATTCGCGCCCACCGCATCGCCGCCGTTTTCGCACACTTTGGCGGCGATGTGCGCGGCGGCGTCGCCCATCATGGTGCGTCCGCCCCTGCCCGCGCTGCTGAAGGTCAAGGAAACGATGACGGGCAGATCCGCCGCTTCCCGGCAGGCCCGCAAAGCGATAAGCGCTTCCCGGAGGTCGAAGAAGGTCTCAACGATGAAACCGTGTACGCCGCAGGCGGCCAAAGCCTTGGCCTGGCGCAGGAAGGCGCGATAAAAGGCGGTTTCCTCCCCCGTTCCGTAAGGGGCCAGCAGTTCCCCCGCCGGCCCTATGTCGCCGAAAACATAAGCCTTGCCCTGCGCCGCGCGCAGGGCCGCTTCCACCTGCCGGGCGATAAGAATGTCCGGGTCGGCCGCGAGGCCTTGCTTGGCAAGATATATCTCGTTTAAAGAAAAGGTGTTGGCGGTGACGGCTTCGGCTCCGGCAGCGATATATTCGCGGTGGATCTCTTCCACCGCCGCGAGGGAGGAAGGGTCTCCCGGCGGGCCGGAAACGCCTTTCTGCATGAGCATGGTGCCCATGGCCCCGTCAAAAAGCAGCGGTTCCACCGCGCTTATGCGTTTTAGAAAATCTATCATAACGATCTCCTCCAAAAAATAATGTCTGCTTCCTGCGCATATTGACCCCGAGCACCAGTCCTAAGGCCGTCATGTTGACTATCATGCCGCTGCCGCCATAGCTCAATAAGGGCAAAGGGATGCCAGTGACGGGCATGATGCCGATGGTCATGCCCACGTTGACCATGATCTGAAAAGCGAGCATGGCCACCACTCCCGTCGCGATCAGGCTGCCCAGCAGATCTTTGGCACGGAAGGCGATCCAGATTGCCCGCAACAGAACCAAGAGATAAAGCCCCAGAACGACCGAAGCGCCGACAAAGCCCAGTTCCTCCCCCACCACGGAAAAAATGAAATCGGTGTGATGCTCCGGCAGGAAGCCGCCCTGCACCTGCGTACCCTGCTCAAAACCCTTGCCGTAGAGGCCGCCAGAGCCGATGGCCACCCGCGACTGGATCATGTGATAGCCGGAATCCAGCGGGTCCATATCGGGGTTGATGAAGATGATGAGGCGTTTGAGCTGATATTGCTCCAAAGGGAGATAGGAGGGCATGGCGCTTTTTTCCGGCAAGACGGTGAAGCCCTCCGTGATGTCCCAAAAAATGATGAAAAGCGCAGCCAGCACGATTACGATTACCAGCAAAATGGCGATGATGACCTTGGGCGGAACGCCGGCCATCCAGAGCATGGGCAGAAAAACGGCGAAAAGGACGAGGGCCGTTCCCAGATCGGGCTCTTTGAAGATAAGCAGCATGGGCACGACGGTGAGCGCGCCGGCAATCAGCCAGGTTGACCAATGCTTGATTTTGTCCTGGCGCAGAACGAAAAAGCAGGCCAAAGCGATGATGAGCGCCAGTTTCGCCAGCTCTGAGGGTTGAAAATCCATGAAGCCCAGGTTGAACCAACGGTGCGCGTTGTTTTTTGCCTGAGCGAAAAAGACGGCGATGAGCAACAGGAGGCTGCCGCCATAGAGGACCCCGAAAAACCTCTGAAATTGCTCATAATCAAAAAAGGCGGCGGCAAAGAGGGCGGCGAACCCGACGACCACCCAAATCAGCTGTCTTTTGAAGAAATAAAGCTCGTTACCGGCTATTACGTTGGCGGAGGCGCTTTTCAAAACCGCCAGATTGACGGCCAAAAGAAGCGCGATCAAAAAGACGAAAAGCCAGTCGGTATTCCTTATGGCGCTCCTGAAGCCGGGCATTTGTTCCCCCCTGTTTTCGGAAAGTTTTTCCTTGTCTTAACATTTTATAGGGATTGCCCGGGAAAGTAAACACTTTTTTGCACGCAAAAAAGGGGGGGGGGCTTGAAAACGCCCCTTTCATAAAAACTCCATCTAATTTATGCGCCGCAAGCCGTCCTCAATCAGGGAGACTAACGGATAGGCCGGGTCATAGTGCTTGGCGATGAAGCGGCGGTTTTTGCCGCGATAGAGCTTTTCCGCCATTTTGTCGGCGATGGCGATGAGCATTTTTTCATGGCGGCACTGAAACGGCGAGACCTGATCTACCGAACCTGTATCCAGGCTGTTCATGCAGCCGCAGGTGTGGATGCAGCGGTTTTGCACGGCGCAACCCTCGCAGAGCGGCGAACCGCAGCGATGCAGGGCCAGGGCCGTCTGAAGCTCAGGGGCGATGCCCCGCCAGACGTCGCCGAGGCAATATTCCTGGTTGCCCACGAATTGCACACAGGGATAAATCTTCCCGTCCACCGCCACGGAGACCTGGTCTTTGCCGATGTGGCAATGCTTTTGCGTATATTTGTCGCCTTCGATGTGGGAGGCGATTTTCGTCTCGAAAGCGCCCAGATAAAACTTTTTGCCCTCTTTCGTCCATTTGATATATAGCTGCGCCAGCTTCTTATACTGCTCTTCCAGCGCGGCGCAGCCCGCCTCATCCCAGGGGATATGCGCGCCGTGCGCCGGAGAGGTGATGAGATAGCGGAAGCCCTGATTATAAAGCCACTCCACGGAATCAGCGAATAGATCCGCCGCCAACGGGTTGACCGTGGTCATGCTGATGGCATAGGGCTGATATTTCAGCAGCAAGCGCAGTTTGTCCTCGAGCAGACCGGCGGAGGGGGGATATTTCCGGCCGCCCTCGCTCATCAGGCCGTCATGCGAAACGGCGATGATGATATTGGCT
>WRDJ01000172.1 GCA_009783495.1 Clostridiales bacterium
AAATCTCCGCCAGCGGGCATATCGTGATAATGGGCGCCTGCCGGGGAACCGTCCACGCCGGTTGCCTGGGGGATAAGAGCGCCTTTGTCGTCGGCTATCGCATGCAGCCCCTGCAGGTGAAAATCGCGGATATCCTCTACGTTTCCGAGGACAAGAACTGGGCGAACAAACCGCAAATCGCCTTTTGCGTTGACGACGAAATCGCGCTCGCTGATTATAACAGCAACTTTTATAAGAACCTGGGCCTGTGAACAGAGGGCGGAAGTGAGAGGACAGAGTGTGAAGCAAACGGCGAATTGCCGTTTGCCATGATATAATATTCGTGTCTCTGACTTCCGACAGGAGGAAAACTTTTGAGCGACCTCACCCCCATGATGCGTCAATACCGCAGCATAAAAGAACAATACCCGGACGCGTTGCTTTTCTTCCGTCTGGGTGATTTTTATGAGATGTTCGCCGAGGACGCGCTGACCGGCGCCAAAGAGCTGGAGATCGTCCTCACGGTGCGCGACGGCGGCAACGGCAAAAAAATCGCCATGTGCGGCGTGCCCCATCACGCCGTTGACAATTATCTGGCCAAGCTGATCGCCAAGGGATATAAGGTGGCCATCTGCGAGCAAACCGAGGACCCAAAAACGGCCAAAGGACTGGTGAGAAGGGACGTGGTGCGCCTCGTCACGCCCGGTACTGTGCTGGAAAGCCAAATGCTAGTGGAAAATCAGAACAATTATCTGGCCGCGCTGTGGCGCGAGCCGAAAAAAGCGGAATACGGCCTGGCTTATGCCGATATTTCCACCGGCCAGTTCATGGCCGCGCAGTTGGGCGGGGAATATGCCTTGGAACAGCTGATTGACGAGCTGACCCGCATCAGCCCGGCGGAATGCATCCTGCCGCAATCTTTGTATGACGAAGAGGTTTTTCACCTGCGCCTGCTGGGCAACTGCATCGGTTCTTTGAGCAAAGCGCCGGACGAGGCCTTTGTGCGGAATAATGCCGGGGAGCTGCTTTGCACTCATTTCGGCGTGGCCTCTGCGGAAGCCTTGGGCCTGACGGAAACGCCGCTCGCCGCCGTCGCCGCCGCCATGATCTTGTATTTCTTGCACGTCACGCAGAAGCAGGCTCCCAGGCAACTCAAACAGATAAAGACCTATGCTTCCGGCCAGTTCATGATGCTCGACGCCGCCACCCGGCGCAACCTGGAGCTGGTTTCCACCATGCGCTCCAATCAGCGCAAGGGTTCTTTGCTTTGGGTCTGCGATTCCACCCGCACCGCCATGGGCGCGCGCCTGCTCAAGGAATGGCTGCAAAAGCCGCTTTTAGACAGCGCCGTCGTCAACCGCCGCTTGGATGGCGTGGAGGAATTTCACCGCCAGCCCCATCTCATCAAGGAATTGGCGGGGATGCTGAAAAACGTCTATGACCTGGAACGCCTGACCGGCCGCATCGTGGGCGGCAGCGCCTCTCCCAAGGATCTCGTGTCGTTAAAGCAATCTCTGTTGCGGCTGCCGGAGCTTTTCCGACTGCTGACGCGCCTGAAAAGCCCGCTTTTCCAGGACTTCCTGGAATATTTCGACACCTTGGACGACGTTTGCCGCCTGATCAGTGAGGCTATTGCCGACGACCCGCCCTATTCCCCCAAGGAGGGCGGCGTCATCCGGCCCGGCTATCACAAGGAGGCAGATGAGTTGCGCGCCACCAAAAGCGGCGGCAAAAACTTTCTTTCCCGCTTGGAAAACGCGGAAAAGGAAGCCACCGGCATCAAATCCTTGAAAATCGGCTATAACAAGGTTTTCGGCTATTATATCGAGGTGACAAACGCCAACCTGGCCGGGGTGCCGCCGCATTATATCAGGAAGCAGACCCTGGCCAACGCCGAGCGCTATATCACTGAAGAGCTGAAAGAATGGGAAAGCAAGATCCTTTCCGCCGAAGAGCGCCTTTCTGCCCTGGAATATGAGCTTTTCTGCGCCGTGCGCCAAGAGGCGGGCGAAAGCCGAGCCCGCATCCAGAACGCCGCCGAGGTGATCGCCTCTTTGGACGTCCTGCAATCGCTGGCGCAAACCGCCCTCGACAACAACTATTGCCGGCCGCAGGTGAACGACGGGCCGCTCATCAGCGTTAAAGAGGGCCGCCACCCCTCGCTGGAAAAGACGCTGGGCAGCGAGCATTATATTCCCAACGACGTTTTTCTTGATGACGAAACGCAGCAGCTTCTTCTGATCACCGGCCCCAACATGGCCGGAAAATCCACCTATATGCGGCAGACGGCCCTCATCGCCCTCTTGGCGCGCGCGGGCAGCTTCGTGCCCGCCAAAAGCGCAATCATCGGTAAAATAGACCGCATTTTCACCAGGGTGGGGGCTAGCGACGACCTCTCGGCCGGGCAAAGCACCTTCATGGTGGAAATGTGCGAAACCGCCAATATCCTGCGCCACGCCACCCGCCACAGCTTGGTTGTGCTGGATGAGATCGGCCGCGGCACCAGCACCTTCGACGGCATGAGCATCGCCTGGGCCGTCGCCGAATATCTGCTGGACCCGGCAATCGCGGCCAAAACCCTCTTCGCCACCCACTATCACGAGCTGACGCAGCTGGCCGAGCATTTCGATTTAATCAAAAACTATTCCGTGGCGGTGCGTGAAAAAGACGACAAAGTGATCTTTTTACGCAAGATCGTGCCCGGCGGCACCGACAAAAGCTATGGCATACAGGTGGCTTCCTTGGCCGGGCTGCCGCAAGCCGTGTTGCAGAGGGCGAAGGATATTCTGCGACAGCTGGAACGGGAAAAGAGCCATTCCTTCGACCTGAGCCGGCCGGAGGCCCCGCCCGCGCTACCGCAAACGAATCCTCTGGCGGAAGAAATCGCGGAAAAGATCGCGGCGCTGGACGTCAATTCGCTCACGCCGATAGAGGCCTTGCTGCAAATCGGCGGGTGGCAAAAGCTGCTTCGTCGCTAAAATCAGTTTCGCATAGCGGCGTTGCGTCTGCGGCTCAGTCGCTCACGTATTAACTCATACGCTCGGCTGACCGGGGACCCCAAAAGACGTTTTTCAGCCTTTTGGGGTGGGATTCGCCTTGACGCGCCTTGCTCTGCTCGCCGCTTTTTGCTCCTCAAACTTGATGTCTGAAAACACCCGTATATAGCAGGTAATAGCAACCACAAGTTGCGGAACTTGACGCTGATTGGGGTGAAATGGAGGTGTTCCGGCAATGAAAAAG
>WRDJ01000173.1 GCA_009783495.1 Clostridiales bacterium
GGCGCATCCTTTACGTGGCCATGACGCGCGCCAGGGAGAGGCTGGTCATAGTCGGCGGCGCCGCTGGTTTTGGGCGTTCTCTCTCGCGCTGGCGCTTGGGCTGCCACGCTTTGCCCTCTGCCGTGGTTGAGCAGGACCGCTGCTATCTCGATTGGCTGGGCCGCGCCTTGTTGCCTCACGCAGACGCGCAAGAACTGCGCCTTTTGGCCGGTTTTACGCCGGAAACGCTTTTGGGCGAACCGGGGATGTTCAATATCAGCATAGCAGGCGGGGAAGCGGAAGGCGCGCCGGAGGCCCCTTTCGCGCCCGAGAAAGAAACCCGTGGCGGGGAAGTGGAGCGCATCTTGAACTGGCAATATCCTTATCAGACCGCCACAACCCTGGCCGCCAAATGGACGGTGAGCGGGCTGCAAAACCAAGGTTATCAGGCGGAGAAAGCGCCGTTTTGGGCGGGCGGGGAATCCTCTTCCGTGGAAGAGGGCAACGCCTATCACAAGGTCATGGAATTGCTTGATTTCAGCCGCACGGAGCCACGGCAAATAGAAGAGCAGCTGGCCGCTCTGACGCGGGAAGGGCGCCTGACGCCCGAAGAGGCCGCGCCGGCCGACGGGCAGAGGCTTGCGGCTTTCTTCTCCTCTTCGTTGGGGATCCGGCTGCGCCGGGCGGAAAAAACCGTGCGTGAGCTGCCTTTCGTCTATGCTTTGAGCGCGGCGGAACTTGGCCCCGGCGCTCCCCCTGACGACCAAGTGCTTTTGCAAGGGAGGATAGACCTGGCCTTTTGTGAAGGGGGCGGCTGGGTGATCGTGGATTATAAAACCGGGGCTTACGGCGCGGACGAAGAGGAATTGCGCCGCCGTTACGGCACGCAGCTGGCCTGGTATAAGAGGGCGCTGGCCGATATTTGGCGGCAGGAAGTCCGGGAATGTTATCTTTATCTTTTCTCATCCGGCTGCGCCGTGCGTATGGATTGAGAAAGAACCTGTATTCACGCTGTGAATACAGGTTCTGAGATTTCATCTTTTGATAATTCGTCGCCAGACGCCGATGCTCAAACCGCCGCACAGCACCAGCGCCGTGAAATAAAGCGCAGCGAAAAGGAGCATCAACAGAAGGGTGGGCAACACTTCCTCCGTGGCCGGGCCGCCGAAAATGCGCGCCAGAATCACCGCGCCGCTGGCCAGCAGGGCGGCCAAGGCCGGTTTGAGGAAGATATTGTCATAGGCGAGCCTGACGCCGGTGACGCGGTATAAACGCAGGAAGTTCAGCAAAAACCCCAGCAAATAGCAGAATACGGCCGTCCAGGCCGCGCCCGTTATGCCGAGAGAGGGCTTGCTGGTGAGGAAGAAAATGCCGGTGAGAAGCGCGATGCCGGAGACGAGGCTGTTGAGCAGGATGGCCTTGACCTCTCCCAGACCCTGCAAAATGCTCAGAATTATCGCCTGGAGATAGAAAAACGTCCCGCCCAAAGCCAGGATGCGCAGAGGCGCGGCGGCTATGCTGTTGTGGAAGATCCATTGACAGAGCGGAGCAGCGAAAAGGTATAAAAGGGCCATGCCGGGCAGAGTAAAAACGCTGGTGGCCTGCAGCGAATTGCCGATGCGGTGATGGATCAGCTTGCCGCGTCTGGCTTCCGCATTTTCCGCGATGGCCGGCATGACGGAAACCGCCAGCGTCGCGGTGAAGATGCCCGGCAGATGAAAAAGGGCCAAGGCCACGCCGGAAAAACTGCCGTATATCTCGGTGGCGGTGCGCGCGTCGAAACCGGCCCGGCGCAGCGAAAGAGGTATCAGAAGCGCCTGGAGCATGGAGGTCGCGCTGACAGCCAGACGGGTGAAGGTCACCGAAGTGCCATAGCTCAAAAGCTTTTTCGCGTAAAAACCTATTTTCTGGGCGGGCGCTTCTTCGGCCAGAAAGCCGCTTTCCCGCTTGCGCCAGAGCCGCAGGATATAAAGGAAGCCGGCGCTTTCCCCCAGCAGCGTGGCGATGGAAACGGCGGTGATGGCCCGCTCCAGGCCGAATTGGATGAATTGAAAGGCCAGCAGCAAACCGGCCGCCACCCGCACCGCTTGTTCGACGGATTGGCTGACCCCGATGGCCGAGACCTGGCGCATGCCCTGGAAAGCGCCGCGATAGGCCGAAGCCACGGAGATGATGAAAACGGCGGGCAAAATATATTGCAGGGCCAGAGAAACGCGCGCATCCGCCACGAAATATCTGATGATCAGCGGCAGGAACAGGAAAGCGAGGACGGTGACGAGCAGGCCGGAACAGGTGAGCAAAAGCAAGCCGGCGCGGAAGAAGCCGTGCGCTTCCCCGGAACGCCCGGTCGCGGAATGTTCCGCGATGGATTTGGACATGGCGAGCGCGACCCCCCAGCCGGCCAGCACCAGCAGGAAGGAGAAAACCGGCGAGAACATCTCCACTAGCCCGACGCCTTCCGCGCCCAGGATGCGCACCAGCATCACCCGATAGAAAAAACCCAGGCCCCGGGAGAAAACATTGGAGAGCAGCAGGAGGAATGCGCCGAAGAGCAAGCCTTCTTTTTTCTTTTTCATGTTGAGTGCCTTTCGGACAGTCTATTTCTAAAGAAATATGCGTCCGGGGCAAGCTATAGCACAGTTCGCATAAAAATCCGCAGAAAAGAAGCGAGAAAAACTTTTTCCGGGAAAAGGGTTTTTCTTGCTTTTATATAATTATCTTAAAGATATGGTAATAATAGGGGAGAGGGCGTCATAAAACGCGGGATTCCCGGAAAAACTTACATTTTCGCAAAGCAAAGCGTGAGCGACCGGGCCGCAGACGCGATGAAGTAATACAGCGCTTATATTGCTGACAAAGCTAAAATATTGAAGGAGGACGATTCATGAAGGTTTATCCATCGGCAAACATCCGCAACGTGGGGATAGTGGCGCATCAAGGGGCCGGGAAGACGTCTCTGACTGAGGCTATGATTTTTAACACCGGCGCGGTGAACCGTCTGGGCAAGGTGGACGAGGGCAACACCGTCTCCGACTATCACCCGGAGGAAATCAAAAGGAAAAGCACGGTCAACACCTCGCTGGTGGCCTGCGAATGGCGCGGCCATAAGATAAACCTGCTCGACGTTCCCGGGTTTTCCGATTTCTTCGGCGAGGTCTCTTCCGCTTTGCGGGTGGCCGACGCCTTGGTCATGGTGGCTGATGCCGTGGCGGGCGCCGAGGTCAGCACGGAGATCA
>WRDJ01000174.1 GCA_009783495.1 Clostridiales bacterium
CGGGCCGAATTCGCTTTCTTTTTCGGAAAGAACCTGCCCTCCCTTTTCCGCCGCCATCATCTCGTAATAAAAGCCGCCGTCCTGCGCGATCTCTTCCGCGACGATGCGCCAGCCGTTTTTGCTCAAAAAGCGGCGCAGGGCGGGCGCGTCTTTTTGCGGCTGCAGGACGAGGCGTTCAGCGGAACCCCATACTGCGGACGAGGCTTCCAGGATGTCAATAATGCTGCCGCCGCCCATGCCGGCCAGGATGACGGTCGCTGCCTCCCCGGGTTCAAGCACGCTCAATCCCGGGCCCAGACGCAGCTTGACCCGGCTTTCCAGGCAGAGGAATTGCACCAAAGCGCGGGCGGAGTTTAGCGGGCCCTCGGCGCGGTCGGTGGCGATCACAAGCGGGCAGATTCCGTTCAACGCCAGATAGGCCGGAAGATAACCGTGGTCAGCGCCGATGTCGGCGGCGGGCTTTCCCGGCAGCGCCAGCCCGGCCAGCGCCAGCAAGCGGTGGGTCAGCTTAAGTTTCATAACAACCTCAGAGGAACGGAAACGCCGATTTTCGCTCCTAGGGCTCGAAGCCCAGTTCTTTTGCTTTAAGCAACGATGCCTGCGCCGCTTCCTCTTCACCGCTGCCGGCATAGGCCTCGCTTAACAGGTAATGCGCCTCCGAATCCTCCGGGTTGATGGAAATCGCATTGAGGAAATCATTGATCGCGAAAGCAAAATCCCCCTTGGTGAGATAGGCCAGCCCGCGCGCGAAATGGCCCTCGAAGGCCTGCGGTTCTTTGATGACGACTTGCGTGTGATTGCGGATGGCGCCTTCGAGATCCTGCATTTCATAAAGGGTGTTGCCCAGGCAATAATAGGCGTCGGCGAAGGTGGGGTTGTAATAGAGTACGTTCCTGTAATCCTCCGCGGCTTTTTCCAAGCGGTTCAGCTTATAATTGCAGTGGCCGCGGTGAAACAGAATCTTCCAGTCCTTGGTGTCCAATATGCGGGCCTCGTTGAGATCGGCCAGGGCCCTTTCCAGCTCATCTCTGGCGATATAGATGAGGGCGCGTTGATAATGGCAATATCCGAGTTGAAAAACATTGCGCTCGATGGCTTTGGAATAATCGCACAAGGCCTTATCCTCATCACCCAGCTTGAGATACAGGTCGGCGCGTTCTTTATATGTGTCGGCCAGCTCCGGCTTGATTTTTGTGATGGCGCCGAAGTTTTTCAGAGCCGCCTCGTTTTCGTTCAGAGCGGCAAGGGCAACCCCCAAGCCATAATAATATTCCGGCCAGTCCAACCCCAACTCGCGGGATCTCTTCAGATCCGCCAGAGCCCTTTCCCCCTCGCCAAGATGGGCCAAACATACGCCGTGACAATGATAGGCCAGCGCAAAATCCGGGACGAGATATATTGCCTCGCCGAACCTGGGCTGTGCGTTCAGGTAATCCTTGTATCTTTCCATAAACGCCCATCCGTATTCAAACGCTTCCGAAGCTTCTTTGTTGCCCGGCAAATAAGGTTTAATATCCATACTTATACCTCCATTATTGCTTGGTTATTGCTTTATTATTGCTTTATTACCGCCCGATTATTGCTTGGTTCTCCGGACCGGCGGCGCCGTCTCTGCCGTGTCATTTATTATATATTGATATTGAAAATATTTCAAGCATAAAAAGCGGCCATGCTTGCCGGAATCGCCGGGGTCAAAAAATATTTTTGTAAAACTATCCTTCCCCCCTTTTCTTTTTTGTTCCTATATGCTATAATTGGGTTCGAACACACAGGGTGGCAATTACATAAACCGCAGATGAAAGTTCAAGGGGTTACGCCGGCCGTTGCACGATAAGTCCGGCAGGTTTTTGGCGTTTCATGGCGCGCTTATGATATTATAGATGACCCGGGTGTGCCTTGACAATAAAAAAAATAGGAGGGTGTTAAATGAAAACAAAGAAACTGCTTTTAACGATCATGGTATTCCTCTTCGCCGCCGCCGTTTTTCTCGGCGGGGCGCCGCTTCAGACATCTGCTGCGGATGAGATAGTGCTGACTATGGAGATCCGCACCGCGGCCCAACTGGCCAACCTCGCGGCCCTGGTCAACGCGGGCAATCTGGAAAAAGAACTCCTGAAAAACCTGGGTATTCCGGAATCGGACTGGGCCGGTCTCATCGCCAGGGGAGTGGTCATCGTCAACATAAAGCTGATGAACGACATTGACCTCTCCGCATACACCAACTGGACTCCCATCGGGTCTTACCAAAATTGCTTCACGGCTACGTTTGACGGCAACGGCAGGAAAATCACCGGGCTGAACGTCAACAACACGAATGCCAACGAAGCCGGGCTTTTCGGCTATGTTTTGTTTGGCACGGTGAAGAACCTGAACGTCGAGGGCGCCAGCATCAGGGGCAGGCATTATATCGGCGGCATAGTGGGTTGGCTTGACAGAAGCAACATCGAAAACTGCTCCTTCTCCGGCACGATCGGCGGCAGAGATGCCGTGGGCGGCGTGGCCGGTTGGGTCACTTCAGGCAGCGAATTGAATTATTGTTCTTCCCTGGGCGGCGCAATCAGCGGGAATGACGGCGTCGGCGGCGTGGCGGGCGCCCTCTTCGGCAAAATGACGAACTGCGCCTCCACAAGCACGGTCACCGGCATGGGCAAATATGTCGGCGGCGTGGTCGGCACGATAGAAACCCTCGCCAGCGTGTCAAACTCCCGTGCCACGGGCAAGGTCACCGGCAAGGATTATGTCGGCGGCATCGTGGGCGCCATTGAATACGGCAGCAAGGTTGTCTCCTGCTATGCCACAGGCGCGGTCGTCGGCGACCGTTATGTCGGCGGCATTACCGGTTACGCCAGTATGCGCGGCCCCGCCTCCGTTGATCACAGCGTCGCCCTCAACCCCAGCGTCACGGCCAATATCAGCAATGCCGGACGTGTCGTGGGGCTCACGAATCAGAACTCCTTTGCAGGTGGGGATTATACAGAAAACTATCTTGAAAACAACGCAGCCATTTCTTTGATGGTCGTCACGATTAACGGCGTGGAAAAAGCGGTGCTTGAAAGAGACTTCTGGGAACTGGTAAACTTCGGGGGCATAAGAGATGCTGACTGGGTGCTGTGGGGCGGCATTGACGGCGCGGATATCTACCCCTCCGGCGTCACTGCCGGCGGAACCGTTGGCGGGCGCTTCACGGCGGCTAACGGCTGGA
>WRDJ01000175.1 GCA_009783495.1 Clostridiales bacterium
CCTTAAAAACCAGGTGAGCTGCCGTTTGGCGAAACGGCGGGTGTCGCGCTTCATATCCTCGATCGCCTGCTCTTTGCTCGTCTCTCCCGCCAGAAAGGCAGCGATATGCCGGTAACCGAGGGCGCGCATTGATCTGAGCTCCCGCCGCCAGCCCTGTGCCAGCAAGCCCTGTACTTCTTCGATGAATCCTTCTCTAATCATGCCCTCCACGCGCTCGTTGATGCGCCGGTAGAGCATATCTCTTTCCATTATCAGCCCGCATAAGAAGATCTTGCCGGGTGCGGGCGGCAGGCTTTGCCCTCGCTCGCGGATGGCGCTGATAGTTTGCCCGGTCAGATGAAACACCTCCAGCGCCCGGATGACTCGATAGGTGTCGTGCGGGTGAATTTTCCGGGCGGCCTCGGCGTCTATCAAGCGCAGCCGCTTATGCAGCTCTTCCGTTCCGGCTTCTCCCGCTTCGGCCAGCTCCCTTTCCTTTTGCGTCCGGAATTCCCTGGCTTTGCCGGAATCCGGCGGGAAAAGATAACCGCCGCACAGCGATTGGATATAAAGACCGGTGCCGCCGGTGATGATGGGTGTTTTGCCGCGATTTTTGATTTCGTTGATCAGCGTTTCCGCCATGAGCTTGAAACCGGCGACGCTGTATTCTTGGTCGGGGTCCAGAATGTCTATCAGATGATGGGGGATGGTTCTGCCGTTTATTTGCGTTTCATTAGGGCGGATCTTGGCCGTTCCGATATCCATGCCCCGATATATCTGCATGGAGTCGCCGGAAATAATCTCTCCGTCCAGAGCGGAAGCAAGCTCCAGGGAGAGCGCGGTCTTACCCGTGGCGGTGGGGCCAAGGACGACGATCAAATTTTTTTGCATAAAAGGCTTCTCCATATATTATATGCCGCTTCTCATGAATCTTCTCTGAATCTCCGCAAAAGAAAGTTTCAACGCCACCGGCCGCCCGTGCGGGCAGGATGAGGCGTTTTGGCAGGCATCGAGGCCGGCGAAAATGCTCATGATGTCGCTTTCACTCAAGCGTTGGTTGGCCTTGACCGCGCCTTTGCAGGCCATGAGGAATAAATCTTCTTCCTGCAGAAGCACGCGTTCTTTCTTAACGCCTTCGCCGTAGGCCGCGACCACGGACATAAGCAGCTCTTCGGGCGCGCTGCCGTCATACCAGGCGGGAACGCCGCGCAGGATAAAGGTATTATCCCCGAAATTTTCCACGATAAAACCCAGCGCCGACAAATGCACGATGCCGTCGCAAAGCCACAGGCTTTCCTGATGGGTGAGCTCCAAGGTCAGCGGCAGGGAAAGCAGGGCGCTCGTTTCGTTCTTTTGCGCGGCTTTTTGCCGGAACTTTTCATATAAAATACGCTCGTGAGCCGCGTGCTGGTCTATGATATATAAGCCATCCTCCGCAGAAGCGAGAATAAAGGAACCGCTCAGCTGCCCGATCAGGGAAAGTGTGGAAAAACACAGTTCTCTTGGGCTTTCCGGCGCAGCCTCTCCCCTATTCCCGGCCTCCGGGGCGGAGGCGCGAAAGATGCTTTTTTGTGTGAGGGGTTGCGGTTCGGCGTTTTCAGGGGCCCCTCCCCTGCTCTTGGCTTCGGCGAACGCTTCCTGCCGCGAACCGTATAGCGCGGAACGCCAGGTTTCACTTCCGACGGCAGGGGCTTCGCGCAGCTGCATATCATCGCGCAGCGCCGGGCCCTTGCCCTTGCGCCCTTTTTCTTCGAGAAAGAAACCGTCGTCCTCCTCCCGAAAGCGCAGGCCGCCAAGGCGCGGCGCGGCAGCTTCCTTCCTGCCCAAGGCGCCGGAAATGGCGGCTTTCAGGTTGTTTTGCACGGTTTCCGCGTCTTTCAGCTTGATTTCCAGTTTGCTTGGATGGACGTTCACGTCGAACATGACGGGAGCCATTTGCAGGAAGAGAAAGACCGCGGGATAACGCCCGGCCGGGATCAAGGTGCGATAGGCTTCATCCACGCATTGCGAAAGCTCCGGGCAGCGCACCCAGCGCCCGTTGACGAAAAAATTATAATGGTGGCGGTTGGGGCGCGTATGCTCAGGCAGGGAGACCAGGCCGTGTATGAGCAGCGACTGCACCCACTCCAGGGAAACCAGGCTGTTAAGCAGGTCTTTTCCATAAACCGCCGCGACCGCCCGGTTGAGATCGCCGCCGCCCGTGGTGCGCAGCAACGGGCGCTCTTCGTTTTGCAGGGAAAAGGCGATGTGGGGATGGGAAATGGCCAGCCTGCCCAGATAATCGCTGATTTGCCCCAGTTCCCAGTTGGCCGACTTGAGGAACTTTCTGCGCGCCGGGGTGTTATAAAAAAGCTCCTCCACCTTGACCAAGGTTCCGTCTTTGGCGGCGCTTTCCTCGGGCGGCGCGGCTTGACCACCCAGCGCGCTGATTTTATATCCGCTTGGGTTGGCGCGCGTTTTGGAAATTATGGTGATCTTGCTCACAGAAGCGATGGCGGCCAGGGCCTCCCCGCGGAAGCCCAGGGTGGAAAGCAGCTGTAAATCCTCGATCTTGCGCAGCTTGCTGGTGGCATGCGGCTTCAGGCATTGGCGCAGGTCTTCCGCGCTCATGCCGTTTCCGTTATCCGCGACCTGAATTAGGCTCTGCCCGGCCCCGGCGATTTTCACGTCAATCACCGTGGCCCCGGCGTCAATGGCGTTTTCAACCAGTTCCTTGACCACGGAAGCCGGCCTTTCCACCACTTCGCCCGCCGCGATTTGGTTGGCGGTGGCGGCGTCGAGGATGCGTATTTTGCTTTTATTTTCTGTTTGCATCAAAGAGGCTCCTTTAAGGTGATTCTTGATTCTATCCAGCAAATAAGCCATGTCTCTATCAAAGTCTTTAAACGGTTGTTCGTAGTAGAAGATCTCTTTAATCCTGCCGCTATACCATGGCTTCCAGATATTGACCAATGGGAACATCAATGGGAAAAAACTTGTAATCCTTTTGTCATACTCTTCTTGTTTTGCGAGAACCTGTCCATCTTTATAGGCAAGGCCTCTAAATGTGCCCGCTGTAAAAATGAGGCAATTTGTTCATCGCTCTCAGGTCATAGAATTTGCTGGCGCCATATAAACATCGCGTTCTGCTTACGACGCTTTTTATTTCTACACCAAGTTTCTGTATGTCATCCTGATATTTCAGCAAGTTGTTGCTATATTCCGCAAACATTGCTTCCTC
>WRDJ01000176.1 GCA_009783495.1 Clostridiales bacterium
CATAACCCAAGACCAGGATGAACCCCTGCCGCCCTTTATTATCACCTATCACAGCGCGGCGGTGCAAAGCCGCCTGCCTTTCGCCGATCTGCCGGACGAAATGAACCTTTATAAAGAAGAGCTTAATCCCCTTTATGAAACCGCGGTCGTTGATCTGGACGGGATCCAAATCAAAGGCTCCGCCATCTCGTATGCCGTCGCCTGCTCCAACAATACGACAAAGAAACGCGAATCACAAGTCTTTATCATAGAGAATTTCCAAAGAAAGGATTTTTTGCAGGAGGGTTTCCTCCGCCGTAAATCCGCTTACCTCGGCAGATATCCGTTGGCATAAAATCCCGCGTTCCCCGGTTAATAATGCTTTCCTTAAAAAGGGCCTCCGGTCGGGGGCCCTTTTCATTCCCAAAAATGTTTTTTTGCCCGCGTCAACACTTTGGCATCCCCGATTGTATTATAAGTGAAAGGGGGCGGAGGTAATGGCAAAATCTTTGCGGCGTACGGACAAAGAACTTGCCGAGCTTTATGGGCGTTATATCAAGACCGTGTATTGCGTTTGCTTTGCTTACATGAAGAACACCTCCGACGCCGAAGACATGGTGCAGGATACCTTCGTCAAGCTCATCAAGGAAAACCGCGCCTTCGAGAGCGCCGAGCATGAAAAGGCCTGGCTGATCTGCACAGCCATGAACCTCTGCAAAAACAACCTCAAACATTGGTGGCGCAAGCGGGAAGCCCTGGAAGCGTGGGAAAACCTGCCCGCCGAACCGCCCCTTGTTGCGGATGAAACCCTTGAAACGGTCATGAACCTGCCCGGCAAATATAAAACGGTGGTATTCATGTATTATTATGAGGGTTATACCAGCGTCGAGATCGCGCAGGCGCTCTCAAAGCCGCAAGCCACGGTTCGGGGTTACTTGTATGAAGCGAGGGAAATCTTAAGAAAAAAACTGGGGGAGGAATTCAATTATGAAAGACAAACAAATTGACATTCTATGGAGCAAAATTGAGCCGGATCAAGCCGCGCATCAGCGTATGCTCAGCAATATCCTGGAACGCGCCCACGGCGGGCGCAAACCGGGCAAGGTGGGGCGCGGCATAAGCTTCAGCCTGAAAACCTTGCTGGTGGCCGTGGCCATCGTCATGTTCTCCGCCACCACCGCTTTCGCCGCCTATGGCGTTGGCCTGAACGCGGGGCCGGATGAAGAAATCGGGCAGCTGAACGGGATAATCGTCGCGCTGCAGGAAGAAAACGCCGAACTGAACGGGCAAGTCGCCTTGCTGGAAGCGGAAGTCGCGGAATTAAAGAATGTTATGTATGTTTTGGGCCCGCTGCCTTATAAAGATTCCATTTTAAATTTAGCGGGACTGTCATTAACAGGATTCTCCGCACCTAAGGATGCCGAACAAGTCGTGTCGTTCACCGTCAAGGAACCCGGCTGGCTGCCGGAAGGCTTGGGGTTGAAGAACGTAGGCGTCGTCAAGTTCCAAGACGAAAGCTATGAAGATTTCGTCAGCCTTTTCTTCAGCGGCCTCAAGGGGTGCGATACCTGGTTCTGGCAGTCCAAGGTGAGTCAAGACTTCGATATCAATCATGCATATGGATCGTGGGCAGAGGTCACGATCGACGGCATTGAAGCGTTTTATTCGCAGAAAGGCCCTAACGGGAACGGGAAACAACTGGATTGGGTGCAGGATGGCGTTCTCTATAGTTTGATGGGAGGGTATAATTTCCAATTCCTGTTCGCCATCGCGAGTTCAGTCATAAACCCGACTTACGAACCGGATCCCGTGCTGCTGGCATCTATAACGCCGCCGCAAGACATCGCCAAAGACCCGAATTCCTCCAAGCTCATATTCGGAACCGGAAACACCAAGCTCCTCGATTTCACCCTCAACTGGTATGTCGGTCACACGCTACCCATCGGAGCCGAGCTCCCTTATTTGCGTTACAAGCTTGATGAAGTCGCGGTAACCCTGCCCTTTTCCCTCAAAACACCGGGGTATCTGCCGCAAGGGCTTGTCTTAATGCCGGCCTCTTACCAAAACGTCACTATTTACGGAAATAACGCGGCTTGTGTAACTATGCGCTGGAACAACCCCGCCGCCCCCAGCCTCCATGCCGAAGAGATCATTTTCTGGCAATATAGTTTGGGGTCGGACTATTATATCGAGGCCACTATAACTGACGGCGTTTCTGAAACAGTTATGGTCGGCGGCATTAAGGCAACTTTGATAAAAAATAATGCCAACAACAAGCTCACTCTGTGCTGGGTGGAGGACAATGTCTTTTACGTGATACATGACTTTGGCCAAGGCTACAACGACCCGAACCGTCGTTATACCGCGCAAGACCTGATCGCCATCGCGGAATCGCTCAGATAGCCCGCCAACACCATCGCACAAAAAAAGCAATAGGGACTTTTGTCCCTATTGCTTTTTTTGTGCTGCAATATTGAGTATTTTATTGAAAAGGCGGGTGCGGGTTTCGTCCACCGCTTCGAAATCCATGGCCCGGATATAAAAAGTTTCCAGTTCGTCATGCTTGCTTTTGGCCCGTTGCAGCTCGGAAGCAGCGCGGCTCACCAGTTCGTTGAAAAGGCGGGAAAGTTCCTCCGCTTTTTCCTGCTTCCCCTCCGCTTCCGGCAAGGGCGGCTGGGTATCAAGCAGCTCATCGCCCTCGCGAAAAGAAAGTTTTTCATGCGGCTGGGCGCAATCTATGACCGCGGCGCCAAGTGAGGGCAAAAGCAGCAGGTCTATCTTACGCGGCTGGAAACAGTTGTGATATATCTCCAGGCGGTGGCCTTTGCGCACCGCCTCGTCGGCGATCCTTTGCATGAGCAGGGCCTTATTTTTGCTTGGAGGCCCCTGCAAAAGGCAGCGGCGGCGGCAGCCCTGCGTGATGGAATCGGCCAGGCTGACCACCCCCTGCGGCGTGACGGCGGCGGCGAAAAGGCGGCGCGCGGGCAAGCCCTCGCCGCGGAAAACCTGCGCAAGCAAACGCTCCCAGGAACGCTCTGTGCAGCTCTCTTCATTGAACTTCTGCCAAGTCTCCCAGACTTCGCCGGCCTGCCCCAAGAAACGGTAGGCGGCGGCGAAAAAGCTTGCCATCTCCCGCTGCAGTCCCAATATCTCATCCTTGTGTTGGCCCAAAACGGCCTCGTCCCA
>WRDJ01000177.1 GCA_009783495.1 Clostridiales bacterium
AGAGAAATCACTGGCAGGGCGTTGCAGGCAACTGCGAAAAATAACAGAAAAAAATCCTAAGGAGCAAATATTTGAAAACAGCCGCATACTGGCTTTGGCTGCAAAGCGCCATGGGCCCCGGCGCCAACGCCCAGGATATGTTCGCCGCCTTCGGCACGGCAAGGGCCGTCTGGGAGGCCGTGCCGACCGCAAGGGCGGTCAGCGCCGCGTTTACGCCAAGGCAGCTCAACGCCATGCGCGAGTGCGCCCCCAGGGACTTCGCCCCGCTCATCCGTGGCTGCGCGGCGAAGGGCTGGTCCATAATCACGCCGGAGAGCCCGGATTACCCCGCCCTCCTGCGGACTATCATCAACCCGCCGCTGGCGCTTTTTTGCCACGGCGACACCGAAATACTGAGCCACCCCATGCCCTTGGGCGTGGTCGGCACCCGGGGCGCTAGCTACAAAAGCCGCAAAATCACAAACAGGCTGTGCGTTTCCCTGACCGGCGCAGGTGCTCTGATAGTCAGCGGCGGGGCTCTGGGGGTGGATTCCGCCGCCCACGAGGGTGCCCTGGCCGCTGAGGGCAAGACTGTGGCGGTGCTGGGCGCGGGGCTTGACTCGCCGTATTTGAGCGAGAACGCGCCGCTGCGCAGGCGCATATCCGAAAGCGGGGTGCTGGTAACGGAATTCCCGCCCGGTACCGACGTGAAGCCGCGCAATTTCCCCATACGCAACCGCATAATCTCCGGCATGTGCCGGGGCGTGCTGGTTATCGAGGCCGGGGAGCGCAGCGGCTCGCTTATCACGGCGGGCTGCGCTCTGGAGCAGGGCCGCGACGTGTTCGCCGTGCCGGGGGACATCGCCGAGAGCACCAACAACGGCTCCAACAAGCTCATCCGGGAGGGCGCGAAGCCGGTGTTTTCGGCCTACGACGTGCTGGAGGACTACGCCATGCGCTTTCCGGGGCTGGTTGACCTGAGCCGTGCGGACACCGTGCTGGAGCACGCGCCGGAGTACGTCCCGCCGGTTGAGAAGCCTAAGAAAAAGAGCGTAAAAAAAGCCGATGAAAAAACGCCGGCTGATACTCATAAAAAGCCCTATGTGCCATTTACTGCTCCGGCGGGGACGAAATCCACGCCCGCCCCTCAAAGCCCCGTGACTACCGTCTGCCCGGAGGCCTGCTCTCCCGGCGCGAAGGCGGTGTTCGCCGTTCTGACCGCGGAGCCCAGGGGCGCGGACGAAATCGCCCGGGACTGCGCCATGCCCGTTGGTGAGGTCATGGCGGCGGTGACGGAGTTGGAGCTGTTCGGGGCGGCGCGGCGCGCGGCGGGGAACCGCTTCGCCAGGGCGTGAAAAGTTTTTTTACAGCAAACAACCGGCAAGCGCGGAATTCTTGCCGGTTGTTATGTTGCATATTATTTGCGTTTCTTGCTGCCTTTTTTCTTTTTGCTTTTCTGCTGCGTCTTTTTTTGCGCGGGCTTAGCTTTGGGTTCGGGCATTGGCTCAGGAAGGCTTTGCTTTTCATGCCTTTCGCGCAGCCGGGGTATGCGTTCAAGGCACAGCTTTTCCGCCGCGTCATAAGCTTTCAGAAAGAGAACATCAACTTTTTTCAAAAGCTCAAACGGCACGCCGAAGGGCTTCCAGGCCAGACCGAGCGTCAGCACAACGCTGAACAGCGCCAGGGAGCCCCACGCGCCCAGCATTTTTACAAGCCGCAATTCAGGATCGATCAGTTCAGAAACCATAATAAAAGGAAAATGCCAAAAGTATATTTGCAGCGTGCGCCGGCCAATATCCTCTAAAACCGGGACGCGCCGCATTGGCGCGATAAGCGCAACGGCAAAGGCCAGCAGTGCCGTGGAAGCAAAATAAATAAGAAACAGCGGCACCGGCATGTGCTGCTGGGGCGTAAGGCTGTAAAAAAAACCGGGCTTGAGCAGCTCCGCTCCGGCTAATATGCCGAGAATAACAACCGCTATAATCAGGCTGTGCCAGCGCAAACGGCTGTTCATCAGCTTGTGCAGCCAGGCCTCGGGTAAATGAAAACCCGCCAGAAAAAACGGAAACCAGATGATGAGCCGTTCAAGCGATAAGAATGTGCCCGCAAAGGATATATACATATTGCCCATCAAGCTTGAAAAGCAGGTGAAAATTACGGCAAGCAGGAACGCCGCGGACAGCGTGATCGCAGGGTGAAGCTTCCTGATTATGTAAAGAACGGGAATCCAAATCACAAACACTAAAAGATACCAGGAGTGAAGCGGAGGATAAAAAATATTTAAAGCCTGATTATTGGAGCTTTCCAAAAGAGAGAGAACATAAAGAATCAGAAAGAGGAAAAGATACAGCAGAAGGTAGCGCAGTGATTTTTGAAGCGCGAATTTTCCGCCGCGCCGCATAGCGGATTTTAGAAGATAACCGGAAATAAAAATAAACAGCGGCATGTGGAAGGCGTTGATAAGCAAGGAAACAGGCTCAAAAATTATTGCGGCGGGCATATTAAGCGAGTTTAAAAGCATTCTAATCACATGCTCAAAAACGACCAAAAAAATCAGGAGTCCTTTCAGGTTATCCAAATGGTTATTTCTGGCGGCAGGAGCAAGGCTTTTCTTGTCAGCCAAATAAATCACCGGCTTCTAACTTTTACTTTCATAGATTATATATCATTTCGCTTTGCGTGTCAACACGACCAGAACGCTTATTATATAATAACCCTTGAATTTCGCGCCATTTCATGGTAAACTATATACGGCGCAGTCGGCATGACCGGCAACAAGGCCGCGCATATTTTACGGCGGCGGCCCGCGTCAAATACAGGGCCTTACAAGGGTTTTCATGGCTTCCAAAAACATCGGCATAGATTTGGGTACTTCCTCCGTCCAGTTTTTTGTGCAGGGACGCGGGGTTGTGGTTGATCAGCCTTCAGTGGCGGCGTATGACACAAAAAAAGGCGAGCTTCTTGCCCTGGGCAACGAGGCCCTGGCCATGTACGGCAAAACGCCGCGAAAGATCCGCGTCGTCAAGCCCATGGGCGGCGGCGTCGTGGAGGATTTCGACGTAATACGCCACATCCTGCGGTTCTATCTTGACGATCTATGCAAAAATATGCTTTTCAAGCCGAATATCGTGGTCTGCGTGCCCTCCAGCGTCACCCTGCTGGAGCAGCG
>WRDJ01000178.1 GCA_009783495.1 Clostridiales bacterium
CCGCCATTTGCGCCAGATAATTAAGCAATAAACGGTTGTGAGAAGCGGCGGCCAAAGTGAAGCTCTCACCTCTCGCAGGGAGAACGCTGTTTTTCAGGGCTAAAAGGTATTCCTCGCCGATCCAGTTGGAAGAAAAAATTTGTCCGGCCTCCGCCGCCTTTTGCGGGGGAAAATCTCCGGTATGCAGCAAGCTTTCGATTTTGCGCTCAGCGGCGTGCTTGAGATAGAGTCCCTTCCCGTCCAGGCAGAAGAGGCGGGCTTCCTCGCCGCTCACCTGCGCATAGATGCCGCCGTCGAAATCACGGCTCCACAGGGCGTAACGGCAGGCGGGCAAGCTCATTTCCAGGCCGTCGCAAACCTCGCAGCCCCCGGCGGCCAACCCCGCCGCCACGGCGCTTTTAAGCGCCTTGCCGGCATTGCCGCCATAATGACCGAGCAAGATCCTTTTCTGCTTGCCTGCCCAGGAGGCATAGGCCCGCCCCAGGTCAAGGGCCAGCACCGGCCCGACTTCGCTTTGATAATGCCCGCGGATGCCCTTGCTGCCGAAGAGCTTTTGTTCGCGGGCGTCGGCCCAGATGAGGTCGCCGCGCAGGTGGCCGAGCTTTTCCAAGGTCTTTTCCGGCCAGATCTTGGCCGCATGATCCACCGTGGCATATTCGCCGACGCTGCTGCGGTCGCCGATGGCCGCGCCTTGAAAAACGGCGGCGTGGCTGTGTATCTGCACGTCGTTGCCGCAGACGCAGCCGCGCAGCTGTGCCCCCCGGCCAACCAGGCAATTATGCCAAAGCACGCTCTTTTTGACGCTGGCGTTTTCCTCGATCAAGGCTCCCGCACCGATCACGGAAGCGGCAAGGCGTGCGCCTGAGCATATCCTAACACCCGGCCCGATGAAAAGCGGCGCTTCCAGAACGGCGTTCGCGGCGATTTCCGCCGACGGGGAAAGCCACAGGCCGCGCCGCGGCAAAATGCCCGCGTCTATGGCAACTTTTCCGGCCAGGACGTCATAATGGGCCTGCATATATGACTTGATATTGCCGACATCGCACCAATAGTCCTCGGTGACGTAGCCGTAGAGCGGTTCGCCCATTTTCAAAAGCAACGGGAAGAGGTCTTTGCTGAAGTCGAAGGCCCGTTCGCCGGGGATGAGCTCCAGGATGCGCCGTTCTATGACATAGATGCCCGTATTGGCCAGATTGCTGAAAACCTGGCTCCAGGAGGGCTTTTCCAGAAATTTCTTTACACGCCCGTCTTCGTCTATGCAGACCACGCCGTATTCCAGCGGGGTTTCCACCTTTTTCAGGCCGATGGTGACGGCGGCCCGCTTGCTCTGATGAAATTTTATCATGGCCCGCAGGTCTATATCGGTGAGGGCGTCGCCGCTGATGACGAGGAAATCGCCGTCCAACATGCTTTGCGCGTTTTTCACGCTGCCGGCCGTGCCGAGCGGGGCGTCTTCCAGAAAATAAGACATGGCGACGCCGAAAGCCTCTCCGCCGCGGAAATGTTCGCGTATTTGTTCCGGCAGATACATGAGGGTCGCGCCGATCTCGGAAAAGCCGTTTTTACGCAGGAGTTCCACGATGTGCTCCATGATGGGTTTATCGAAAACGGGCACCATGGGCTTGGGCCTCGACGCGGTAAGCGGGCGCAGGCGCGAGCCCTCGCCCCCCGCCATAATGATCGCTTTCAATCTTTTTCCTCCTTTTGCGGGTCTTTTTGATAGTTTTTCCTCATTATAGGGAAAATATCCGTTTGAATTGGCGCGTAAATGTGATAAAATAATTTTATTGGGATTAAATAAAGTTAGCGGGGTTTGAACTGTGAATAATGAAGTTTTTCGCATTTTCGTGGAAAAAAAACCGGCTTTCGCCATTGAGGCACGGCATTTGCTGCAAGCCCTGAAAAACGATCTCGGCCTGGCGCGGCTGCGCGGTCTGCGCGTCGTCCACCGTTACGACGTGGAGGGCATAGACCGGCAGGCTTATGAAAGGGCGGTTTTCAGCGTTTTCGCCGAAGCCCCGGTTGATTACGTCTATCGCGAGGAGCTGCCTTTGCTGGAAGGCGAAGTTTGCCTGGCCAGCGAATATTTACCGGGGCAATTCGATCAAAGGGCGGATTCGGCGGCGCAATGCCTGCAAATCATCACGCAAAAAGAGCGCCCTCTCATCCGTTACGCGCGCCTTTTATGCCTCTCCGGCCGCTTAGACGAGAGCGACCTGCAAAAACTCAAAAAATATTGTATCAACCCGGTGGATTCACGCGAGGCGGCGCTCGTCAAGCCGCCCGCTTTGAGCGCGCAAACCTCTCCCCCGCCGCCCGTGGCCACTCTGCGCGGCTTCACGGAAATGACGGAAGACGGCCTGCGTTCCCTGATGCGGGAGCTCGGCCTGGCCATGAGTTTCGAAGACCTGCTTTTTTGCCGCGGCTATTTCCGGGACGGGGAAAAACGCGACCCTTCTTTGACCGAGATCAAGGTCATAGACACCTATTGGTCCGACCATTGCCGTCACACCACCTTTTTGACCGGCATAACCGAAGTGAAGATAGACGAAGGCCCGTTTTCCGCGCCTCTCGCTGCCACTTATAAAAGATATACGGAAGCCAAAGAGGCCTATTACGGCGCGGGAAAAAGGGACGCCTGCCTGATGGACATCGCCACCTTGGCCATGAAAGAACTGCGTAAAGAAGGTTTGCTGAATGACCTCGACGCTTCCGAAGAGATCAACGCCTGCAGCATAAAAGTTGAGATCGAAGTGAACGGGCAAAAGGAGCCCTGGTTGGTCATGTTCAAGAACGAGACGCATAACCACCCCACGGAGATCGAGCCTTTCGGTGGAGCGGCCACCTGCCTGGGCGGGGCCATACGCGACCCGCTTTCCGGCCGCGCCTATGTCTACCAAGCCATGCGCATCACCGGCAGCGGCGACCCGCGCGCCGACATTTCAACCACCCTCCCCGGCAAGCTGGCCCAGCGCAAGATCACCCGGGAAGCCGCCCGTGGTTACAGCTCATACGGCAATCAGATCGGCCTGGCCACCGGGCAGGTAGCCGAGCTTTATCACGAGGGATTCATAGCCAAACGCATGGAGGTGGGAGCGGTGATCGCCGCCGCCCCGGCGAAAAACGTGCGGCGC
>WRDJ01000179.1 GCA_009783495.1 Clostridiales bacterium
AGCAAAAACCGCTATATAGCGCCAGCTATATAGCGGTTTTTCTTGGTGAGCCATCCGCGGCTCGAACGCGGGACACCCTGATTAAAAGTCAGGTGCTCTACCTGCTGAGCTAATGGCTCACGGTTTTGCCGCACCTTGCTATATTATTATATTTCGTTCGCGGTGTCAAGCTAAAATTTCACGGCGGATTAAATCTAAAATATTTGCAGACTGCTAAAAAATCTCGCGGCGAATGATGGTTTGTTGGCGCTCGCTGCCCACAGCCACCATAGCGACAGGAGTGGCGGCAAGCTGCTCCAGGCGCTCCAGATAAGCTCTGGCCGGCAGGGGAAGCTCCTCATAAGCGCGGCATTGGCCGACCGAACCGCTCCAGCCCGCCATCGTCTCATAAACCGGGCGGCATTGCTGCAGGACGCGTAAATCCGCCGGGAAATCATGCAGGAGGCGCCCTTCATATTCATAAGCGGTACAGATCTTGATTTCCTCGAAGCCGTCGAAAATATCCAGCTTGGTCACGACCAGGTCGGTCATGCCGTTGACCATGGCGCTGTAGCGCGCCGCCGGCACGTCGAACCAACCGCAACGGCGCGGGCGCCCGGTGGTGGTGCCGAATTCCATGCCGGCCTGGCGGATGCGCTCTCCCTGTTCGTCGAAAAGTTCGGTGGGGAAGGGGCCGTCGCCCACCCTGGTGGTATAGGCTTTGGCGATGCCCACCACCTTGCCGATTTTGGTGGGGCCGACGCCGGCGCCGGTGCAAACGCCCCCGGCCACGGGCTGCGACGAGGTGACATAGGGATAGGTGCCGTGGTCTATATCCAGCAAAGCGCCCTGCGCCCCCTCGAAAAGCACCTTTTGCCCGCTTTCCACCGCGGCGTTTATGAGTGTGGCGGTCTCTGCAACAAAGGGCCGGATGCGCTCGCGCAGATGCCGGTATTCCTCTAAAACGGGTTCGACGGCCAGTTCTTCCTGCCCGTAGGAGCGCAGCAGGTGGTTTTTTTCCCGCATATTGAAACGCAGCTTTTCCTCAAAATAAGGCCAGTCGAAGAGATCGGCCACGCGGATGCCGCAGCGCGAGGCTTTGTCGGCATAAGCTGGGCCGATGCCGCGCTTGGTGGTGCCGATCTTGTTTACGCCCTTGATTTGCTCCTGCAATTCGTCCATGCTGTAATGATAGGGCAGGATCATATGCGCGCGCAGCGAAAGCCGCAGGGAGGCCACGGAGACGCCTTGTTCTTCCAGCAGGCCGAGTTCTTGCAGCAGGCAAGGTATATCCACCACCACGCCGTTGGCGATCACGTTGACCGCGTCTTTATAAAGGATGCCGGAGGGCACGAGATGCAACTTATAAGTATTCCCCTGCCAGACCACGGTATGCCCGGCATTGCTCCCTCCCTGACAGCGCACCACCATGGAGGCGCGGGAGGCCAAAAAATCTATGATCTTGCCTTTGCCCTCGTCTCCCCATTGGGCGCCCACAACAATCACGGTTGTCAAACACAACACCTCTTTGAGTTTTTTTCCGGACGCGTGCGCCCGACTAAATCATATTATCAAAAATGCCGCCCGTTGTCAATTTATCTTCTCGCCGACAACATAGGCTTCGCATCCCGGCCTCACGTCTGCGGTTCGGTCGCTCGCGTATTTAATATATTAAGACAAACGGCGATTCGCCGTTTGCTGCAAACGCTGTCCTCACTCTTCTTCCTTCTGTTATCCCGGTACGCCCGCTCGCCTTGACGTTTAGCGGGCTGCTCGCTGCTTTTGGCTCCTCGTTTTTGCTTGACGACCGCCGCGCCCGCATAGAAATGTCCGGAATGTTACCGCTGCCGCAGCCGGAAGTTTTGATGAATGCAAAAAAAAGAGCAGCCCTTTGCCATTCCCCGGCGCAAAAGGTTTCATAAAGAGAAGCGTCCTTGCAGGATTTTCCAAATCCCACAAGGACATCCATACTGGTCGGGGCGAAAGGATTTGAACCTTCGGCCTCTGCGTCCCGAACGCAGCGCTCTACCAAGCTGAGCCACGCCCCGATTGCCGTTCTATTGTACCGCAAGAAAGTTCCGCCTGTCAATAGGTTGCATTTAAAAACAAGTAATGTTATTGTATTTTTATCAGACACAGAAAGGTGATTTTGGCGTGATTATCGGCGTTCGCACTTTCGACCTGCGTATAGCGCAGGCCCACTCGCTGAAAGAGAAGAGGCGGGTCTTAAAAAGCCTGCTGGAAAGGGCCGGCGGGCGCTTCAACGCCTCCCTGGCCGAGCTGGAGCATCACGACCTCCATCAAAGGGCGCTGATCGGCGCGGCCGTCCTCAGCAACGAAAAAAGCCATGCGGGCGAAATGCTGGATAGAATTGGGCGTTTTATCGAATCGGAGCCCGAAGTCGAGATAACTGCCGTTTACACGGAAATTTATTGAGGGGTTGAAATATGCACATTGTTTTGGTGGAGCCGGAGATCCCCGCCAACACCGGCAATATCTCCCGCACCTGCGCCGTCACGGGAACGGCGCTGCATCTTGTTTTGCCGCTAGGCTTTTCCGTGGACGACAAGCACTTAAAAAGGGCCGGCCTGGACTATTGGCGGCATCTCGACCTGCATTATCACAACAGTTTCGAGGAACTGGCGCAAGAATATGCGTGCGCGCGCTTCTTATTCGCCTCCACCAAGGCGCAAAAGCTTTATCATCAGGTGCGCTATGAAAAGGACGATTTTCTCGTTTTCGGCAAAGAGACGGCCGGGTTGCCCGCGAACCTGCTCTCCCGGCACGCCGAAAACTGTATACGCGTCCCCATGGGCAAAAGCCTGCGTTCGCTGAACCTCTCCAATGCGGTGGCGATCATGCTTTATGAGGCTTTGCGTCAGCAAAATTTTCCGGGAATGACTTAATTTAACAAGGAGATTTTGTGGAAGAACCGACATAAACAGCCTCTTTTCTTATCATAATAACTTCAGCAAATATCAAAAAGAAAAGGGGTATTCATTTATGAAAAGACAGACGAAATTTATTACGGTCATGCTCCTGGTGCTGGCCGTGGGCGTCATACTGGCTGCCGGTTGCGGCAGGATGCTCCCGCCGAACGACAACAACCCGAACGACCACCTGAACAATAACCCGAACGACCACCTGAACAA
>WRDJ01000180.1 GCA_009783495.1 Clostridiales bacterium
ATGGCCTCGAGCTGGTCTATGGCGGAAGCCGCGCCCGGCAGGTCGCTCTTGTTCACCGCGAAAATATCCGCGATTTCCATTACGCCCGCCTTGATGACCTGGATGCCGTCCCCGCTTTCCGGCGGCACGAGCAGGACGGTGCTGTCGGCCACGTGCATAATATCCAGCTCCGACTGGCCCACGCCCACCGTCTCGACGATTATCACGTCAAAAGCGAAAGCCTCCATCAGCCCGACCACCTCCTTGGTGGCGGAAGCCAGCCCGCCCAGGCTGCCCCGGCTGCTCATGGAGCGGATGAAAACGCCGCTGTCCAAAAAATGCTTCTGCATGCGGATGCGGTCGCCCAAAATAGCCCCGCCGCTGAAGGGGCTGTTGGGATCCACCGCCACGACGCCCACTGTCTGCCCCTCCCCGCGCAGTTCTTTTACCAGAAGATCAACCAAGGAACTCTTGCCGGAGCCGGGGGGCCCGGTGACGCCCACGATGCGGGGCCTGCCCCGCCGCGCGAAAACGGCAGAAAGCACTTTTTCCCCGAGCGGCCCGCCGTTTTCGACAAGCGTGATCAGCCTGGCCAAAGCACGCTTGTCCCCGCCCAGCATTTTTTCGGTCAGGTGGTTTATATTTCCCGATTCATCAAGCAAAGTTACACCGCCTTTACTTAAAAGCCCGTTTTCACACAATGATACAGGTTCTTATTTCCACGATTTCCGCTGTTTTCCTGCTTAGACGGAATATGAACGCGCCTACACTTCTATCTTCCCCCGTAAATCCATATTTTTTACACTGACAAGCGAAAACGCTTGACAGCATCTTTTTCTGTGCTATAATATGTCTGTGGAATAAACTGCGGAGGGCGGGCTGACATATGATAGAAAAACGGGCTCATATCGCCATGCTCTTCGACCTATACGGTGTACTCCTCACGGAAAAGCAGGCCTGCGCCTTGCGCCTCTTTTACGAAGAAGACCTTTCCCTTGCGGAGATCGCGGAGGAGTTCACGACCAGCAGGCAGGCGGTGTTCGACCTGCTCAAACGCTCGGAAAGCCTGCTCGAGTTTTATGAAAGCGGGCTGGGCCTTTTGCGGCGACGCGGGCAATGGCGGCGGGAATGGGAAAAGCTTGCGGAACAGGCGCGCCTTTTGCAGCAAAACCCCGGCGAGGAAGGCTGGAGCCTCTTTTGGCGGCAATTTGAGGACTTGTCCTCGTTGATGGCAGAAAGTTGGGAGGATGATTAAATGGCGATATTTTCCAGTCTGGCGGAAAAGCTACAAGGCATATTCAACAAGCTGACCGGGCGCGGCAAGCTTTCCGAGGCCGACGTCAACGAAGCCATGCGCGAGGTGCGCGTGGCCCTTTTGGAAGCCGACGTCAACTATAAGGTGGCCAAGGATTTCGTGGCCAAGGTCAAGGAGCGGGCTGTGGGCAGCGAGGTGTTGACGAGCCTCACCCCCGGCCAGCAGGTGATAAAAATCGTCAACGAAGAACTGACCGCCCTGATGGGTAAGGATCAGTCCAAGCTGACCGTTTCCTCGCACCCGCCCACCGTCCTACTCATGGTGGGCTTGCAGGGCTCCGGCAAGACCACCAGCGCCGGCAAGATCGCCCTCTGGCTGAAGAAGAACGGCAAACGGCCCATCCTGGCCGCCGGGGACATCTATCGCCCGGCCGCCATCAAACAGCTGCAGGTGCTGGGACAGGCCATAGACGTGCCGGTCTTTACCTTGGGCGACAAGGCCAGCCCGGTGAAGATCGCCGTGGAAGCCTTGGAGCAGGCCAAAAGAGACGGGCGCGATTACCTCATCATAGACACGGCCGGGCGTTTGCATATCAACGAAGAACTGATGGCCGAACTGGAGGCGATCAAAAAAGCCGTGCCGCCGGATGAGATTCTGCTGGTGGTGGATTCCATGGCCGGGCAGGACGCGGTCAACGTAGCCGTGGCCTTCAACGAGCGCCTGGGCATCACGGGGACGGTCCTCACCAAGCTGGACGGCGATACGCGCGGCGGGGCCGCCCTCTCCATCAAGGCGGTCACCGGCAAGCCGGTCAAATTCTGCGGCATGGGCGATGTGCTGACCCTAATCGAAAAGGCGCAAAGCGCGGCCGACGCCAGCAAAATGCAGGAAATGGAACAGCGCATGCGCAAATCCCAATATACGCTCGACGACTTCATGGAACAGCTGAAGCATATCAAGCGCATGGGCAGCATGCAGGATATCCTCGGCATGATTCCCGGCCTGGGCAAGCAGATGAAGGGTTTGCAGGCCGACGAAACGCAGTTCGAGCAGGCGTCCGTGATTATCCAATCCATGACCAAGGCGGAGCGGCAAAATCCCTCCATCATCAACAGCTCGCGCCGCATCCGCATCGCCAAGGGCAGCGGAACCAAGGTGCAGGACGTCAACCGCCTGCTCAAGCAGTTCGACCAGATGCAAAAGATGGTCAAGCAGATGAGCGGCGGCAAGGGGATGTTCAAGAAGGGTAAAGGGCTGTTCAATATGTTCAAGTGAGGTTGGCAGCATAGGCGGCGCATTACTGTGTCGGCCGCTTCGCCATGATTCTCGATGTACAAACGAGTACGTCTGCGGTCACGGCTCGCGCCTTCCTTGTACTGCTTGCCTCTTTTGCCTCCTCTAATACTGAAAGAGAGGAAGTTGGCTATGACAGATGAAATCTTCACGAATTTTATACAGGCTTGGGCTGATGAGCATAAAATTATAAATAAATGCAACGAAGGTTTTTGGCAATGCTTTGAAAACTATAAAACCGAAGTGCCGAAAAAGTTTTCCGAAGTGTTTCCAAACGAAAAAAACGGCGTCAGCATTGTTTTAGAAAAAATTTGTTTTTGTCTGGGCTATTATATAAAATATGATGAACGGCCGACGGTTCAAGTAGATTTTTGTATTTTTTTAGAGGATTCAGAAATAGGGTGGTACAGGGAAATATATTTTACGGACGGCGAATTTGTTGACGAATTTTTCGTTATTGAATAGTTCGGGGATAATCAGTCTGCCCATCATTCACATCGATATAAGCAAGTCTTATATAAATAAAAACAAATTCAAGGAGGAAAAACAATGGCAACGAAAATCAGGTTAAGAAGAATGGGTGGAAAGAAAGCGCC
>WRDJ01000181.1 GCA_009783495.1 Clostridiales bacterium
AACCGTTATCTTGGCAGCCATCGCCTTATCTCTCATGGCGGTGTTGATGGGGTGTAACACACCGTTTAATTTGGACGAGTATAAGACAACCGCAAAGGCGGAGATTGAGAATTGTGTGATTGTGAGCGACTATTCTGCGGAAAACTGGGCGGTAGTGCTTGAGCTTATCGAGGACGGCAAAGCGGCAATAACGGCGGCAACGAACAAGGCAGGCGTGGATAGTTCGGTTACGGAGGCGAAAACGCAAATTGATGCGGTGGAAAAGGAGAAAAAAATGGGGGCTTCTTACAGTTTGCAAGAGGCGTTTGACAAAGGCTTGCTGACGAAAGAGGATTTGCAAAATATAGCATATTACCACAACGACGATTCTATGCCCGTTTTCCCCGAGTCGCTTGATGCAGGCATAGCCGAAGCGATTAAACGGGATTTTGTGCATCACGAGAATTGTCAAGACAAAGCGCATGAAATCGAAATCAAGTATTATGGCACCTATGACGACAGCGTCGCAGTGTTGATATATTGTCAACTGTCTTACGCGGGCGTTCTTTATAACGAAACGGTTGACGATGTCTTTTTTTACTACGGCAGTCCCGACAAAATTCTAATTTGGAAAGAAAAAGCAGAGATTATATCTAACACGATTGTGCTTACCGTGCAATAGGTATAAAAAAATGCAAAAGTCCGCCGGGCATAAAATGAATAACAAAAGAACAAGGCGGCTCGCCGTAAAAGCGGGCCGCCTTATTTTATCAAACTTTCCGCTCCTCCGCAGGATCACCGCCGTCGTTTTCCGCAATCGCGTCGTCTGCCGGCTTTTCCTGTCTCACGCCCTCACCCGCTTCAATCTCTTCGTCTTCGTCCTCGTCCTCGTCGTCTTGTTCGGCCCGCGCCTGCGCAGCCTTATATCTGTTGATGGAATCGGCCAGGCTTCTGGAGATTCTCTTTGAGGCCGCGACGGCGCCGGAAAGCAGCCCACGCGCACCGCCGCCCGCGCCGGTTTCCACCACCTCCGCGCGTTCGAGGGCGCCGTTGGCCACAATGATGGCCCTGGCCGCGATGGTGATGACGTCTTGCGCGCTCAGCGCTAGCCGGCTGCGGAAAAGCGAACTGCCAACCTCCAGGTGCGAAATTTGGCCGTTTTGCGTATCCAGATAATATTCCTCCACGCGGCCCACGGTTTTGCCGCCGTCCGTCAACACCTTTGCGCCGTGGATGGCCGCCGGCTGCTGCATATAATGCAAAATCTGCGGCATATTGGTCTTTCTCTCCACGCCGGCGCTTTTGTCTATGGTGATGGCGTCGTCGCCGATATTTTTCACCTTGGCGAAGGGGATGATCTTCTCATTTTTGCCCCATTGGCGTTGCTCCACCAGAAGAGCGATCAGGCGTTTTTGCTGCGGATCCACCACCAGGTTTTTCACGTTCCCCAAATATTGGCCCTCATTGATGCTGTAAACAGGCATGGAAATGATTCTTCTGCTGGCCTTTTCCATCACAACCGCTCCTTTTAAGCTCTTTTCTCACTTTTTGTTTAATTATATTTTCTTTGCGCGCTTTTTATGATAGATTTTATGTGATTTGCTAATGGTATAACTAAGCATGAGAGGTGTGCGTATGAAGATAATCGCCGGGCTGGGAAATCCGGGCATCCGCTATGCCACGACCAGGCATAACGCGGGTTTCATGACGGTGAATATGATCGCCGGACGTTTGGGCCTCTCCCCGGGCGGTTCCAAACACCGCTCGCTTTCCGCCAAAGGCCAATATGAAGGGGAGCAGCTGCTTTTGCTCCAGCCGCAGACCTATATGAACGAAAGCGGCTTGGCCGTGGCCGAAGCCCTGCGCTTTTATAAGCTGACGGAAGAGGATTTGCTGGTCGTTTACGACGACATGGACCTCCCCCCCGCCTGCCTGCGCCTGCGCCGCGACGGCAGCTCCGGCGGGCACAAGGGCATGGAATCCATCATCCGGCACCTGGGCACGGCCAACATTTCCCGCCTTAAGATCGGCATCGGCCACGCCGTTTTCGACGCGGCGGATTTCGTTTTGCAGCCCTTCGGCAAGGAGGAGTGGCCGCAGATGGCGGCGGCGCTCAAGCTGGCCGCCGAAGCCGCGCTTTTCTGGAGCCTAAACGGCATCGGCGCGGCCATGAACAAATATAACGGCGTTTGAGCTATTCGACGCCAAGACCGGCTTTTTCCCCCACCCCCTAACCCCCTCCCAGGGGAGGGGGTTAGGGGGTGGGGGAAAAACAAAGACAGGAGGCAAGAGAAGCGAGCAGAGCAAGGCGCTACACCACCCCAACAAACCTGCGGTTTGCCGGGGATCTCGGTAACGGCCGGGCAGCGGAGTGTACACGTTAGTACATGAGTAGCGAGGCCGCAGACGCAACACCGCTATGCGACGCTTATGTTGCCGACAACGCAAGGAGAAGCTTGATGCAGGATAAACTCTCCCGCATAATTGAAGCCGTCAGATCATCGCCGCAATATGCGCGGGCCTTAGCCGCATATGATAAGGGCAACCGCGTGATGATAAGCGGGCTGCCCCCGGTCATGCAGGCCGTTTTGGCAAAGTGCCTCTGGCTGGAAAAAGGCGGGCCGCTTCTGCTGCTGGCCGCCACGCCGGAAGAAGCGCAAGTCCTCTATGAAAACATTGCCGCTTCGGGTGGCGGCCAAACGGAGCTTTTCGCCCCTCTCGAACTTTTGCCTTTCGAGGTTTACGCACAGAACGCGCAGGTGACGGCCGGGCGCCTCAGGGTACTCTCGCGCCTTGCCCTGGGCGAGCCGCTTTTGGTCGTTTCCTCGGTTTCCGCGTTCTGGCGACGCCTGCCTCCCCCGCAGGTTTTCGCCTCTTTCCACCTGACCTTGCGACGGGGCGTTTCTTATGGCCTGTCCGATTTGCCGGCCTCTTTATACGCCATGGGTTACCGCCGAGAAAAGCAGGTGGAGGAACCGGGGGTTTTCAGCCTGCGCGGCGGCATCCTCGACATCTTTTCCCCGCAGATGGAAAACCCGCTGCGCCTGGATTTTTTCGGCGACCTGCTGGAATCCGTCAGGGCCTTTGACGCGGAAACACAGCGTTCCGGGGAGGCTTTGCCGGAAGCA
>WRDJ01000182.1 GCA_009783495.1 Clostridiales bacterium
CACAAGCGCGCTCACCGCCCTTGCGCAAAAATGCGGATTTAATATTACCAGCACAGCCGTGTTGCCCGACGATCGCTTCCTCTTGGAACAGACTATCAAAGCCGCGATGGAGTGCAGCAGCATTGTTGTTGTTTCCGGCGGTAGTTCCCATGGCGAAAAAGATATGACCCGGTCGCTCATTGACCAGGTATCCTCACCCGGGGTATTCACCCACGGCCTTGCAGTCAAGCCGGGGAAACCCACGATTTTGGGATTTGACAACTTTTCCCGTACCCTGCTGGTCGGTTTGCCGGGACATCCCGTTGCGGCTATGATGGTCTTTGAACTGCTTCTGTGCTGGCTCAAAAGGGAGGTTGCAGGAAGCAAATCCCCTCCCGCTATCCCCGCTAAGGTCTCATGCAACGTGGCGTCTTCGCCGGGAAAGCTCACCTGCTGGCCTGTCGTGCTGAAGTGGACTGACGGCGGCTATCTGGCCGAGCCGGTGTTTGGAAAATCCGGCCTTATAACCACGCTGGCCAAAGCCGACGGCTACTTTACGATAACCCGCAATAAAGAAGGCGTTCTGGCCGGCGAGACCGTGCTTGTACATTTATTCTAGGAGGTGGCGAAGTGCCACGGCGCAATCTATATCTCACAAATATCCCGGTAGAAGAGGCGCTGGAGCGCTTTAAAAACGCCCTTGAGCCACACGTCAAAGCGCAAACCGAGGACATTGAAGTCATCCATTCGTTGGATAGAGTGACCGCGTCGGCCATACTTGCCCGCTGCAATTCGCCCCTCTACGACAGCGCGGCAATGGACGGCGTCGCAGTGGTCAGCGCCGCCACCCACGGAGCAAGCGAGACCTGCCCGCTAACGCTGAAACACGGCGTTGATTTTATCCATGTAGATACCGGCGATCCTGTCAAGCCGCCGTTTGACGCGGTAATCATGGCGGAGGATATCAACGATACTGGCTGCGGCGATATAATCATACGCTCTGCCGCCGCCGCATGGCAGCATATCCGCCCTGTGGGGGAAGACGTCGTGCAGGGTGAGATGATCCTGCCCGGCGGCCATAAAATCCGCCCCATCGACATAGGCGTGCTGCTCAGCGGCGGCGTCACGCGGATATCGGCGCAAAAACGCCCGGAAGTAGCTATAATCCCAACCGGCACCGAGCTTGCGGAGCCCGGCGATACGCTAAAAGAAGGCGATATCATCGAGTCAAATTCCCGTATGTTCGAGGCGCTTGTACGCAAAGGCGGCGGCCTTCCCACCCGGTTTGCCCCTGTCGCCGATGACTACGGTCTTATAAAAGATGCCCTGCAAAACGCCGCGCGGCGTTTCGATCTGGTGCTGGTGAGCGCGGGGACAAGCGCCGGCCGTGAGGATTACACCGCCTCTATCCTGCGCGAGCTTGGCGAGGTGACCGTTCACGGCGTGGCCATGAAACCGGGCAAGCCCGTCATACTCGCCGTGGTAAACGGCAAGCCGGTCGTGGGCGTTCCGGGATACCCCGTTTCGGCCTATCTCGCCTATGAAAACTTTGCCGCGCCTATCCTTGCGTCTTTTTCCGGGCTGCCCGAATCTTGCGCTCCGATTGTCAGGGCTGTGCTGACGAGAAGGCTTGTTTCCTCTTTCAAGCACCGGGAATACGTCCGGGTCAAGGTGGGGCGGGTCGGCGGAAGGCTGGTTGCCTCCCCTCTCGCGCGCGGCGCGGGCGCCGCCATGTCGCTTGTGAGGGCCGATGGCTTTTGCGTCATAAACCGGGACAGCGAGGGCGTTGAAGCGGGCGGGGAAGTAGACGTTATCCTTAACCGCCGCCCCCAGGATCTTGAGCATACCGTGGTGAGCATCGGCAGCCACGATCTGCTCCTCGACCTTATCGCCGATATGATGCCAAACCTGTATCCCGGAATTCATTTATCCAGCACACATGTCGGCAGCATGGGCGGGCTTTTGTCCCTGAAAAACGGCGAAGCGCATATCGCCCCCATTCATCTGCTGGATGAAGCGACCGGGACCTACAATATACAAATCATAAAAAAGCTGTTCGGCAAATCGCCTATGGCCCTTATTAAGGGCGTGGGCCGTGTGCAGGGCATTATGGTGCAAAAAGGCAACCCTCTTGGAATTGCCGGAATCGGCGACCTGACCCGCTGCCGCTATATAAACCGCCAGCGCGGCGCGGGAACCCGCCTGCTTTTTGATTACAGGCTAAAATCCAAGGGCATAAGCCCTGAAAATATCACAGGTTATGACCGTGAGGCCGCTACGCATATGTCGGTCGCCGCGGCAATCAACGGCGGCAGCGCCGACGCCGGTATGGGCATACTCTCGGCGGCCATGGCAATGGGCTTGGATTTTATCCCGGTTGGGGATGAGCGATACGATTTCGCCATTGCCGCGGAATCTTTGGAACTTTCGCATATCCGCGCTTTTATCGGTACATTAAAGTCCCCCGGTTTGCTTGCAAAGCTAAAAGAACTTGGCGGCTACACCGCAGACAATTGCGGGGAGATTGTTATTATAGATTGTTAGGCATAATCTGTAAATGCCGCTCATCCACCCAGCCTCCCCGAAAATATCAACAGCCCGAAACTAAACAAATGGAATGTCACAACCGCCGCGGCGCCTTGTGTCCATCCATTTTTCTTTATATCGCGAAAGCGCTTCCAGTGCAGGTCAATGGCCTCGTTTGCGCACATAAGCAGGGCGTGGTAGCCGCCGTAAATAAGATACGCCGGAGTAAGGCCGTGCCAGGCGCCCATCGCCGTCATTGTGATGATATAGCCGATATACGATGCGGTTCGCGGGTTCTTAAACCTCTTAGTTTTAAGGGAACCCATCACAAACCTGGTGTAGAGATAATCCCGCAGCCATGCGGAGAGTGAAATATGCCAGCGCGACCAAAAGTCCTTCATATCCACGCTCAAAAACGGCATATTAAAATTTTCCGGCAGCGAAATTCCCAGTATATACGCCGTGCCTATAGCCATGCTGCTGTAACCCGCAAAATTAAAGTAGAGATAAAATGTATAGCCGTACATATAAGAAACCGTGGC
>WRDJ01000183.1 GCA_009783495.1 Clostridiales bacterium
AGCCCGGCCAAAGCCGCCAAAAATTTTACCAATGCCATCGGCGTCGGTGACTTAAAGACCGCCTATAAATACGGCGCGCCCGACATGGGCGATGTCTTTAAAGCGCAGCTCAAAAAAGAGGGAAAGACCAATAAGGAATTTTATGAAGAACTCGGCAAAGAATTAGACGCCAAGATAAAAAACCTCAACCAATATTATAACTACATGAAAAAGGAAGCGCAAAAGGAACTAAAGGATGAATACGGCTCGAATTATAAAGTCACAACCAAGGTGCTCAGCTCTGAAAAGTTAAGCAACAAAGAACGGGACGATTTGCTTGACGGCTGCGAGTATTTCATTAAGCAGGGTCTCAAGATTTCCGACCCCGATTCCATTCTCAAACTCAGCAAGATCAAGAAAGTCTATAAGGTCGAGGTGGAAGTCACCATAAAAGGGAAGAAGGGTTCCGAGACCGAGACAGGAACGCTTTATGTCGCAAAAGTCAGCGGGAAATGGAAGGTTATATGGATAGCTAGCGGTTTTGGAGTATGATCCTGGTCTTTTGAGCGCATCGTTTGCATGAAAAAAGGCGCGGCCCACAGGCCGCGCCTTCGCGCGCCCGGCAGGAGAAGGAGAGATGGCTGCGAATAAAGCATTAGATAGTGGTTTTATAGCCCTTCGCTTTGCTCCCAACTCTCCCTTATGGCGGGGTTGGGAAAAAGAGAATAGAGACAAGAAGGCGGCTGGGCTGCGAATCATTGAAATGCCGATTAAATATTGCGGTTAATACCATAGGGGCGATCATTGATCGCCTGCGGACGCACGCCGCGCGCCCCGGCAATGCGCAATATTTATTCGGCGGAGGGATAGGTTAGCAAGCACAAGCGACGAGTCAAGGAGGAACCTATGAAAATACTTCACACCGCCGACCTCCACCTGGGCAAACTCCTGGAAGGCCGCAGCCGCCTCGCGGAGCAGGAAGCTCTGCTTGAGGAATTATGCCAAATCGCGGAGGAAGAAAAGGCCGACCTGGTTCTGCTGGCCGGCGACATATATGACGGCTATAACCCTTCCGCCCAGGCCGAAAAGCTCTTTTTCGCTTTCCTGCGCCAGCTCAGCGCCGGCGGCCAAAGGGCGGTGGCGGCCATTGCCGGTAATCACGATCAGCCGCAGCGCCTCGCCGCGGTTTCCCCGCTGCTCTCGGAACAAAGCATCTATCTTTTGGGCAGCCCCTTCGACGTGCCTCCGCCGCAGCCCAAAAGCGAGGATAAGGTCTGCCTGCTCGCTTCCTCACGCAATGTCTTGCGCCTGTACCTGCCGCTTTGCCGGGAAGAGGCGGTGATCGCGGCCCTGCCCTATATTTCCGAAGGGCGCTTGAACGAGCTTTTCACTTCCGGCATCGCCGATGAAAGCGGCGCACGCCGTGATTATCAGGAAAACCTCGCTCAACTGCTTTCCGCCGCCGCGATAAGCTTCGATCCCACCGCAGTCAATATCGTGATGGCGCACCTTTTTTTGCGCGGCGGTTTGGAGAGCGATTCGGAACGCCGCCTGGCCGCCGGAGCGGGGGAAGCGGAGCAGGCCGGCGGCAGCTATGGCGTGAGCGCGGGGATTTTCCCCGCCGGGGCGCAATATGTCGCCTTGGGCCACCTGCACCGCCCGCAAAGCGTGCCCGCCGCCATGCCCTGCGTTTATGCCGGGTCGCCGCTGGCTTACAGCTTTTCCGAGGCTAACCAAAGCAAGAGCGTGGCGCTCGTGGAAGTCTCCCCCGGTTCGCAAGCCGTCTATAGGCGCAGGCCGCTGCAAGCCGGGTATACTTTGACGCGCTATCCCGCCGCTTCATATGACGAGGCCCTGGCCTGGTGTGCCGAACCCGCCAACCACAATTATTGGGTCAGGCTGGAGATCGAGGCTGCCGCCCCTTTAAGCGGCGAGGAGCTGGCGAGGCTCAAAGAGGCGCATCCACGGCTTTTGGGAATCAGCCTGAATTTGCCGCAGATGAAAAAAAAAGAGCTGGCCGAAAGCCTCTCGCAACTCTCCGCGGCGGAGAAATTCAGCCTTTTTGCCCGCCAAAGCTATGGCCAGGACCCACCAGAGGGCCTGACGGCCATGTTCCTCGCCCTGTTAGAAGACAAGGAGGAGGATGAATATGAGGCCCGTTGAGTTGATTTTTTGCGGTGTCAACAGCTATAGGCAAGAGCAGCGCGTGGATTTCTCGCGCCTGGGGGAATTCGGCGTTTTCGGCATCCTGGGGCCCACCGGCTCCGGCAAATCCACCATCCTCGATGCCATTACGCTGGCCCTTTACGGCGAGGTAAGCCGTTCGGCCAAAAAATCCGGCGGCGTCATCCACCTCAACGAAAGCCAATGCCATGTTTCCTTCACCTTTTCCCTTTCCGGGCGACTTTACCGAGTGGAAAGACTCTTGAAAAAGGATAAGAAGAACCCCTTTTCCGCCGTCACCGCGGCCTGCCGCTTCTATGATCTCGACAGCGGCGCCGTCATCGCTTCCGACAAGACCACGGAAGTGGACAGGGCCATCAAGGAATTGTTGGGCCTGGATTTCGAACATTTTTCCCAGGCGGTGATCCTGCCGCAGGGTAAGTTCGACGCCTTTCTGCGCCTGCCGCCGGGCGAGCGGGCCAACGCGCTGGAGCAGCTCTTTCATCTCGACGAATATGGAGAAAGGCTTTTCCAGAAGGCCGCGCAACGCCGCCGCAAATTGGAAGCGCAGCTCACCATCAATGCGGCGAGAAAGCAGATGCTGGGGGATTGCGGCGAGGAAAAGCTGCGGGAAAGCGAGGAGACCTTGGCGCGCCTGACAGCCGCCTTGGAGGATATTTCAAGCCGCAGGGAGCAGACCGCCCGGCACAGGGAAGCGCTTTTGGCCTTATCCCGAGTGGATGAGGAAAACCGCGCCCTGACCCGCCGCGGGGAGGAGTTGGCCGCTTTAGCCCCGCAAAGGGAGGCGCAGCAGGAAGCCTGGCGGCGCGCACGCGAGGCGCAAGGCCTGGAACGCCCCCTGCGCGACATCACGCGCTTCTATCACGAAACG
>WRDJ01000184.1 GCA_009783495.1 Clostridiales bacterium
AGAAGGCAGAGGGGGAGAACACGGCATTTTTTTGCCTCTCCCATCTTCCCTCTTGCCCCTGACCTCTTTCAGTCACATTTTTTTGCAGGAAATAATATAAAATTGTAGAACTAAATAAGTTCAGAAACTATGCAAAGGCGGGGAAACCGTGATAAAAGAAAGAAAAGCTCTGGCACAGGTGAGCCCATATATAGCGGGCAAGAACATAGAAGAAGTGAAAAGGGATCTCGGCATTGACGACATCTGCAAGCTGGCCTCCAACGAAAACCCGCTGGGGCCGTCGCCCAAGGCGCTGGCCGCCGTCAGGGAAGAGGCGGAGCGTATGCACCTTTATCCAGACCCAGGCTGCTACAGGCTGAAAAAGAAACTCTCCGAGCGCCTGGGTGTGGCGCGGGAGCAGCTTATTTTCGGCGCGGGCAGCGAAGAACTGCTGCATTATCTCTCCATCGCTTATCTGGAGCCACAGGACGAGGCGGTGATGGGCTGGCCCAGTTTTTCCGTTTATGACATCACCACCAATATCATGGGCGGGCGCGCGGTGAAGGTGCCGCTGAACGGCCAATTCGCGCTTGATCTGCCTGTCATGCTGGCTGCCGTCGGGCCGAAAACGCGCATCGTTTATGTCTGCAACCCCAATAACCCCACGGGCGCTGTGGTGGAAAGGGCGGCGCTGGAGGATTTTCTGGCGCAGATCCCGCCGCACATCGTGGTTGTGATGGACGAGGCCTATATCGAATATGTGGCGCCGGAGCTGCGCATTGACGGTATAGAGTATTTGCGCAAATACGATAATATCCTTGTGCTGCGCACGTTTTCCAAGGCATACGGCTTGGCCGGCCTGCGCATCGGCCTGGGCGTGGGCAACCCTGCCGTCATCGGGGCCATGGCCAAGGTGCGCGGCAGTTTCAACGTGCACCGCCTGGCGCAGGCGGCGGCCCTGGCGGCCCTCGACGACCACGAATATCTGGAAAACAGTGTGCGGGTGAACAACCTCGGCAAAGAATATCTATACGCCAGTTTTCAGGAATTGGGCATTTCTTATGTGCCCAGCCAGGCCAACTTCATTTTGCTCGATATCGGCATTGACTGCGCCGTTTCCATTCCGTATTTGCTGAAGGCGGGGCTGATCCTGCGTTCCGGAGCGCCTTTCGGTTATGACAAGTGCCTGCGCGTCAGCGTGGGCGGGCCAAAGGAAAACGAGCGTTTCATCAAGGCCCTGCGGGAGCTTCTGCTGGCGCACGGGAAGGAAGTTTAGAAAATTCAGGAGGAAAAATGCGCGTAATAGGGTTTATAGGTTACAGCAAAACGGGCAAGACCACCAGCATCCTGAGCGTGATCAAGGAATTGCGCGCCAGGGGCTATAGCGTCGGCACCGTCAAGGACATCAAACACGGCAATTTTATGCTCGACACCGGCGGAAAAAACAGTTACCGCCACCGCGAGGCGGGGGCCGTGCCGGTGACCGCGCGCGGCGACGGGGAGACGGGCATACTTTTCCCGGGGCGTTTGCCGGCCGAGTTGATCCTGCGGCATTATCAAAACGATTTTGTGCTTCTGGAAGGGATACGCGATTTTCCCGTGCCGCAAATCCTCACCGGGACGACCGAGCAGCAGCTGGAAGAGCGTGTGAACGGACGTGTTTTCGCCGTCTGCGGCAGGATCGCCAATGAATTGCAGAATTGGCGCGGGTTGCCGGTGATCAACGCCGCGCAAAACGCCGCGCCTTTGGTTGACCTCATCCTGCAAAAAGCGGCGCCCTATCGCGAGGAGGGCTTGGGGCGTTTGCTGGCTGACGGCGCGGAGTTGGAGCTTTCCCCCGGCACCTTGGCAGAGCTGAGCCGGGTTTTGCGGGGGAGAAAGGCTGATTTGAAGTTCGCGGGGGAATGAGAAGAGGTATGAAAAGCCCGCCGTTTTTACGGCGGGCTTTTTGCGGTGCGGGAAAGGGCGGGAGAAGCAATTCATTTGCCGGCGCCCTCGGCGGGCGGCATATTCTGATAGTCATCCGTGCTGTAAATATATTCGGTTATGAATTCGATAAAATCTACAAGATTTTTATAGGACGCGGGCGGCCCTTTTTTATGGTCCCACGGCCCTTCGTCGTTGCAGACGACGGTCCTTGTTTTTCCCTTCAATGTGTAAGTGAGCGAATAATCGTTTTTATGGATGAAGGTTTCGATGGTGTCGCCAAGTTCAGCGGCAGCGTTTATGTCTTCAGGCAGTTGGTGAATTTCAAATTCCAGAAACGCGTCATATATCTCCAGCATTTTTTCCGCCGGGATGACAAAGCTGATCGTCGCGGTTCCTGCCGAGAGCAAGTCCTTCGTGAAAGTGTTTTCATATGTGTCGAGGCTGTTTTTGCCACCAAGCCCAAAATCAATCTTAAAAGCGAAGTCGTCCGGCATTGTATCAGGCACCTTTGAACCGTTGCAGCCCGCAAGCAGGGAAAGAAGGAGCAGTAGGGTTATTACGCATGCAAAGATTTTTTTCATTGTTGTCGCCTCCTTAATTATTTTACAGACCTGAAATAGTTTGCATCCGGCAGCCCGAGCCGCCAGAAATCGCTCCCGTCCCCTTCGGTATAACCGTAAAGATAACATGAACCGTCGGGAAACTCATAAAGCACCGCGCATTTGATCTCACCGTTAAAATCTTTGATGATGGCAGGGCCGTCATGCCGCTTGGCCGACCAAAACAGCACCATGTTATAGCCCTCGCAGGCGGAGCCGGAGTTTTGCAGATAGCGCACGGCTCCGTTTTTCCCTTCGATGTCAATATAACGCTCGGTAAAGCCGTCTGCGGAGGAAAGCGTTCCCGTGACGGCGCTTAAAGCATCGCCGCCCGAAAGTTCAAGCAGCCAGCCGCCGCTCAAGCCCACAGGTTCAAAAATCATGGGCTTATTATGCGTTGAGTTGAAATCCCCCAGGCCGGAACCGAGATCGGGGGTTTCGGTGAGGGAACCGAAATCATAGCGGATGATGCCGTTGATAAACTCGGAGATGGTGACGCCGTTTGCGGCGGCCAAAGCGGCG
>WRDJ01000185.1 GCA_009783495.1 Clostridiales bacterium
ATACGGGGAGGTGAAAACATTGAACAGCAAAAACAGCATATCCGGAATTTCCCGCGAGGGCATAATGGCGGTGGCAAGCGGGGTGATATGGGCCTATGTCCTGCTGATAATCCTGGCCGTCCTGGCCAGCGGCGTCATTTATTTCGGCAATCTCGACGAGGTTTTCTTAAAGCCCGCGGGCACCGCCATCGCCATCGCCGCGCTTTTTTACGGCGGTTTCTCGGCCGGCCGCCAAAGCAAAAGCAGGGGCCTGTTTTTCGGGCTTTTGGTGGGCGCCCTCTTTTGCCTGACCGTCATTTTGCTTATGCTCATCAGCAAAAGCCCGGTGAGCTTCGCCCCGCTCAAAGGGCTCTGCTATCTTTTGGCTTCCGCTGCCGGCGGCGTTTTCGGCGTGAGATGAGCGCGCGAAAACCATTTGATACAGGCTTTTTAAACGCAAGGCGCCGCTCATGGTTTATATGGGCGGCGCCTTTAACAACCGTTGTTATTCCGACTTTTATCAGAGTGTTTTTCTCAGTATTCTTCTCAGGAAAAGCGGCAGCTTGAAATAATAAATACGCAAAATCATCACCCCTTTTTCTTATATAAAGGCATTTATATTCTATTAAGGGCGCAGGGGTTTGGTGCCTGTTTAAGGGAAAATTGACTTTTTACGGGGCGAAAACGCCCCTTTTACATTAATATGTGCGGGCAGGGGCCGCTTAGAACCCGCTTCACAGGATTTGGGCGGGGACGCCGCTATGCGGGCGCTGATTTTCGCGGCCTCAAAGCTCACCTTCGAAGACCTTTTTCGCCGGCCCCGTCATCATCATGTGCCTGTCGCTCTCCCGCCAATGCAACTCAAGCGAACCCAACGGCAGGGCGACTTCCACGCGCCGCCCGCTGAGCCCGTTGAGGAAGGAGGCCGCGGCTGCTGCGCAGGCCCCCGTGCCGCAGGCCAAAGTGAGGCCGCAGCCGCGCTCCCAGACGCGCATCTTTATCTTGTCATAGGAACAAATCTGCACGAACTCCACATTGGCGCGGGCCGGGAAAACCTCGTGCCGCTCCAGGAGCGGGCCGAAATGCTCCACAGGGAAGTTGGCTGCGTCCTCTACGAAAACGACGCAATGGGGGTTGCCCATGGAAAGGGCCGTCACCGCAAACTCCCGGCCACCCGCGGAAAGGGGATGGGCCAGCGGCGGCTCTCCCGGCAGAAGCACGGGGATTTTCTCTGCGGCCAGCACAGGGGTGCCCATATCCACCTCCACCAGCCCGGAGGCAAGATCCGTGATGCGGGCGCGGATCAAACCGGCCAAGGTCTCCGCTGTGAACTCCGGCCCAGCCGCCAAGCCCTCGCTTTGCGCGAACAAGACGGCGCAGCGCATGCCGTTGCCGCACATTTCCGCCCGCGAACCGTCGGAGTTGAAAATGCTGAAGCGGAAATCCGCCCCCTGTGCGGGCGAGAGGACAATCAGCCCGTCTGCGCCCACGCCCAGGCGGCGGTGGCAGAGACGGCGCGCCCAAACGGAAAGCGGCCCCGGCGGCATTTGCCCGAAGCCGTTGAGTAGGATGAAGTCGTTGCCCAGACCGTGCATTTTTGTAAATCTCATTTCAAGCCCGCCTTTTTTCTGAATTAAAAGACATTATGCTAAACACGAACGACGATTCAAAACGGTCATGCGCTCATGGCGCGGTCATAGGGTGGAAAAAAAGAGGGGAGAGGGGAGAGAGAAGAGGAGGAAAGGCGGGCGGGGCAGCACTCACGAGGAGGCAATCCCCACCCCAAAAACCTAAAGGTTTTCGGGGGCCTCGGTTTCGACGGGCAACCCCAGGCGCGTTGAGGCGAGGGAGTGAGTGTATAAAAACAGAGGACAGAAGCGAGAGGACAGGGTGTGCAGCAAACGGCGAATTGCCGTATTATGAATACGCGAGCGGCTGAGCTGCAGACGCAACGCAGCCAAGCGGCGCCGATTTTTGCGACGTTAAAACTTGGTCAGGTATTGTTCAATCTCCCACTGGCTCACCCGGGTGCTGTAATTATGCCATTCCAGCAGCTTGGCTTCCATGAAGCGGCTGTAAATATGTTCGCCCAGAACGTCTTTGACCACATTGTCCCCGGAGAGTATCTCCAGCGCCTCTTTGAGGGAGCCGGGCAAAGCGCCCACGGAAAACTCTTTCATCTGCGCGCAGGTCAGTTCATAGATATTCAGTTCGACGGGGGCGGGCGCCGCGAGCTTGTTTTTTATGCCGTTCAGCCCGGCCTTCAACATCACGGCGAAGGCCAGATAGGGGTTGCAGGAGGGGTCGGGCGAGCGCAGTTCCATGCGGGTGGAGCTGCCCCTTTTGGCGGGGACACGCACCAGAGGGGAGCGGTTTTTGGTGGCCCAGGCCACATAGACCGGCGCCTCATAACCCATGACCAGGCGCTTATAGGAGTTGACCGTGGGGTTGGTGATGGCGGTGAAGGCCGGCGCGTGCTTGAGCAGGCCGCCCAGATAATACATGGCTTCCTGCGAAAGCTGCAGCTCGCCTTGCGGGTCATAAAAGGCGTTTTTGCCGTTTTTGAAAAGCGACTGGTTGACGTGCATCCCGCTGCCGGCCACCCCGAAGATCGGCTTGGGCATGAAGGTGGCGTGCAGGCCGTGCTTCTGCGCGATGAAGCGCACCACATATTTGAAGGTCTGCACATTGTCCGCCGCGGCCAGGGCGCCGGCATATTTGAAATCGATCTCATGCTGCCCGGGAGCACATTCGTGATGGGAAGCCTCCACCTCGAAGCCCATTTCCTCCAAAGTCAGCACCATGTCGCGCCGCGCCTCCTCTCCCAAGTCCACCGGGGGCAGGGAGAAATAGCCGGCGTCGTCGTGGGTCTGCAAGGTAGGTTTACCGCCGCTGTCGGTGTGGAAAAGGAAAAACTCCGCTTCCGGGCCGACGTTCATCTCATAGCCCATTTCGGCGGCTTCCAGGAGCGCGCGGCGCAGGATATGACGGGGGTCGCCCTCGAAAGGCCGCTCCGCGGTATCGTAA
>WRDJ01000186.1 GCA_009783495.1 Clostridiales bacterium
AAATCCCCGCAAATCTATTCGCGTTTAATGGGTTATTGATAGTACAAAACACAAAATGCAAAAAATCTGCCCCCGCTTGAAAGTCTCAAGGGGGGCCCCATGGGCGCAGGCTGAAGCTTATTGGTCAAAACTTACAAATAAGCCTCCTTATAATTTAATTAAAGTTGCTCAAATCAGATGACCTGCAATGCAATGCCGAAATCCAGGGGGTCATCCGGCAGCGGCTCTCCGGGAGTGTGTATGAAGTCCCACACACAGATGAATCCAAAATCAAGCATATCCTGCTCTGTCCCGAAATAGTCGAAGGCATTCCAATCACCCTTGTGGTAAAGCGTGCCTTGCCTCGAGGCAGTAGTATTCAGTATACCTAAGTAATTTTCACCGGGTTGGGCGCCTTTCAAGTTGTCATATGACCACTCATCACCAGAAACCCATTCCCATTCGCCTTCTACGTTCTCATCAGTGCCGCCAAGCCAGTAGAATTTCCTGCCGCCATTATCAAGAATGTCATAAATAAAATCCTGTTCTTCCTGAGAAGTAATAGCAGCCAGTTTTCCGCCCAAAATCTCGCTGAGGAATATAGCTTCATACCACGCTACCTCTAAATCAAAGATAGCATAAGTACGGCCGTTGAAGTGGTAAACCTCATAGTCTTCTGTCCAGCTGGCCGGACTTGTCGCCATACTCGTCGTAATCAGCGTGAGGGACATAACAAGGGCAAGAACAACTACTGCAAACCTTTTCACTTTCATTGCGCACTTCCTCCTAATCAAAATACACTTAATACAACCTGGCCGAAGGCGGACCCCCTCATGTCCGCCGGCGCCAAAAAAAACGGGGATAAAGAATATCCTTATAAACTGCGGGAATCTTTAACGGACGTGCCGGTAATCACACCTCTCTTCGTTTTGAGACTGTACATATACAAGAAACACGGTTGCGAAATATAAGACAATCCTGCGGCTGAAAATGTTACGCTGCAGATAAAATACAGTCGAGGCTATCCCAGGTATGTCGGGACGATCCCGCCGGTGGTTATGCGCCCGACGGCAAAGAGAAGGTCTTCGGCATAGCGCGACGTTGTGAGGAAACCGTCAAGTTTGTCAGCGCGTATAAGATACCGCCGGGCAGACGCGCTTTCGTAGAATGAGACGGTGCGCCGCTCGGTCCCGCCGTGATATGTCACGGAAAGTACCGGGCTGCCAGCGGGCGATTCGCCGGTCGGCTCGCCGAGCGTTGCGGCGGCGGCGGTTTCGTAAAAGCGGGAAAAGTTTTCGCTGTCGATAAGCTCGCCGTTCATTTTAACGGCAATGCCGTCTTCGCCCTGCGCGGTTATATCAAAAACGTAGTCGGCTCCGTCCGCGGATACCGTGACGCGGCTTATCAAGCCTAGCGGCGGCGCGCAGGCATGGCTGCTTATCATATCCTGCCACCTGGCATAAAGCCACGGCAGGGAATCGGCGCGGGCAGTATATAAGAGCGGGACGCCGTCGCGGTAGATCAGGACGGTTCCATCCAGGTCGGGTTCGGTGAAGCGAAGGGAAAAATCCCCGAGGCTTTCGCTTTTTACGGCGGCCGTCATCCACGGGTCGTCCAGCCCAAGCGCGGCCAAGTCTTCTTCGTTGGGATAAAGAAGTGAGATCGGCCCCGATTGCAGCCCAAACAGTGGCTGCACGGCCAAATATCCTTCCAGGCCAAGCGGATGGGAGACGGGTCCTTCCAGCCGGTAGAACCCTGTGAAGCCGTCGGGAATGACGATGATATCCTTCTCAAGCCCGCCGCCGGAAAGGCGGATACTCTCAAAAAGAAGCGTAGCGCCCGGCGACGGCGTGATCGTGTGGCTTAAGTAGTCGTTTTCCAGGAGAAGATAGTTATCAAGGGTGTATACAGGCACAAGGTAAACTTCGCTTTGAGCCTCAAGTTTTATATAAACTCCGATATTGCCGGGGGCGACGTCGCCGATAATGATGACGGTTCGCTCACCGTCGGCGGCGGTGAGGGCGACCCTTGCGCGCGGGTCGGCAAGGCCGTATTTATCATAGCGGCCGGGCGTAGCCTCAACAAGTTCGATCATGGGGAGGTTCCAGGCGGCGCGCAGCACGGCGGTCACCTTTGCGGCATCGACCGGCAGCGATTCCCGGCCGAGCAGCATACCGCCGATCTCGCCGTCGCCGGCGAGGTTTTGCAGGGTAAACGGGGGTTTTCCGGCCTGCTCTATCACGATTGTCATGACAGGGGCGGCGATCTCGAAGACCCTGGGGGAGGCGAGAAGCGCATCTGGCAGCGCGGCGTCATCCGCGCCGCGAAGAAGGATAAGCGCCGCAGTCAGCACAACCAGCAGGGCTGTGAGGGATGCTATAAAGAGGATTTTGTTTTTCATGTGGCTTATCCTTTATTTTTGGCCGCGGGCGAAAAACGAATACTTTTGAACTCTGCACATGCGTGATGTGGAAACCGGCACCGCCGGTTACTTCTGGTTTTTAGGTTCGCCTTTATACTTTTTTTGCTTTGGCGGGAATTTTGCGTCAAAAGCTTCGACTTCCTCTTCTGGCAGGTCTTTGTAGACGGGGTCGCAGATAAGCTTTCCGCTCACACGGTCAAGCGCGCCGGCATAAAGCTCATAGACCATAAGGGCTTCGTGGCTTTTGCCGTCTTCGTCGGTTATGCCGAAATCCGAGGCGGGCGAAAAGCCCATCCGCGGGTAATATTCAGGGTGGCCGAATATAAGGACCGCATCGTATCCGCCGAGCGCGGAAGCTTCTTTTAGGCTGCGGCGGACAAGGGCTTCGCCTATCCCCTGCCTTTGGCAGTCCGGGTGCACGCTGAGCGGGCCGAATGTGAGTGTGTCGCGGTCGTCGCCCTCCGCGTCCTCGACTTGACTTTTGGTATACATGATATTCCCCACGATTTTGCCGCCGAGTTCGGCCACAAAGGCAAGCTCGGGCACAAATCCAGGCACGCCGCGCATTTTGCGGACAAGATAATGCTCGTCGCATCCGGG
>WRDJ01000187.1 GCA_009783495.1 Clostridiales bacterium
AATCGCCTCCCCCGCAGGCCGCTAAACCCAAAAGCAGTGCCGCCGCCAAAATTACCGCCGCCAATTTTTTCATAGCTTTGTCCTTCCTTTCTGCGATGAATTGTTATATAATAAAATATATCACACTATTGTGACTATTTGGTGACAGTTTTGGTGACAGTTTTGTCACTTTCAACAGGGAACCGGTGTTTTTATTGGACACCGTTCTGTGAAGGGAGAAAGTGCTATGGAAAACCGGGAAGAAGAGAAAAAAGGGGCCGTGACGGAAAACGAGGTGCTCATCATCACCGGCATGAGCGGCGCGGGCAAATCTCAGGCGGCGGCGGCGCTGGAGGATCTTGGTTATTTCTGCGTGGATAACCTGCCGCCCAACATTTTCTTCAAGTTCATCGAGGGCATCCGGCTGGCGCAGGCGCGCATCTCGCAAATCGCCTTGGTGGTGGACGTGCGCGGCGGCGAATTCTTCTATTCGCTGGAAGCCTCTCTGCGCCAGATCGCCGAGCTGGGCGTGCGCTATCGCGTGGTCTTTCTGGAGGCCAGCGACGAGACGCTTTTGCACCGCTTCAAGGAGACGCGCCGCCGCCATCCCCTTTCCGGCAGCCAGCAGACCATGTTGGAAAGCATCAAAGAGGAACGCCGCCTGCTGGAAAACCTGCGCGGCCTGGCCGACGCGGTCATTGACACCTCCGACCTCACCTCGCGCCAACTCTCGGAGCAGATGGTCACCCTCGCTTCCGGCGCTCTGGAACAATCCATGCTCATTTCCTTCGTCTCCTTCGGCTATAAATACGGCCTGCCGCTGGATGCCGACCTGGTGTTGGACGTGCGCTTTCTGCCCAACCCATATTACATTGAAGAGATGCGCCCGCTCAACGGGCTGGACGCCAAGGTGCGCGATTTCGTGCTGAAAAACGAGGTCACGCGGGGCTTCATGCGCCGGGCTGTTAATATGCTGGGCTTCCTGCTGCCCAATTATCTGCAGGAGGGCAAAAAGCACCTCACCATCGCCATCGGCTGCACGGGCGGCCAGCACCGTTCGGTGGCCATCGCGGGCGGCCTGGCCAAACGCTTCAAGAAGCAGGGCTATTATCTGACCGTTTCGCACCGGGATATTAAAAAATCCAAGCAGAACGAATGAGGAAGGTGAATTAAAGTGGCTGCGAATATGAACAACGTCGCCTATACCGATGAATATCAAAAAGACCGCGCCGAATATGAAGATCAGCTTTTTCGCGTGGCAGCTTTCGTTGATGAAGAACACCATAGGCTGACCGATGAACTGACCCGCAAAACAAAAAACTTTTTCTGGCATCAAGAGGATTATGCACACCATCCCTGCAGTCAAAATGAGATCATAAACTCGTCGGGAGATATTCTGTATTCTTATTCCAGCGTGGATAGCAGCGCCGGTTTTTGCAAGGTGTTTGCGCATAGCAACGGCAAGGAATATGCCGTTTTTAGCAGGGAGTTATACGGGTACAGCGTTTTGGATTTGTCATCCATGCAGGATTTTCATTATATACCGGCGGAATCATTTGCGCCTTTTGGTGAAATGCACGGAGAAACCTTTATCTGGTGCGATGTTCATTATAACCGCCAAAACAATCTGCTCGCTGTGGAAGGCTGCTTTTGGGCTTATCCATACAGCGTACTTTTGGTGGATTTTACAAATCCCATGCAGGACGCGCCCCAGATTGACGTTAATGGTTTTATCAATAAAGACCCTGATGATTACGTTGGCATTGACTTCGCTGCCTGGGATAATACTGATTTGGTTTTAAGCGTTTACGGTGAAGATGGAGTTAAAATCACAGTAAAGCAGGAAGAGTATTTGGAATGGTTTAAAAACGCGGTATAAACGCCACCCCAAGCCCCCTCCTGCCTCTGTCCCCTCCCCCCTACCCCCGCCTTGAAAGGAGGAAACTCCGATGTCCTTTTCCGCGGCCATGAAAGACGACCTGGCCAGGCTGACTTCGCATAAGGATTGCTGCCGTCTGGCCGAATTCGCCGCTTTGACACGCTTTTTGGGCAGCATCCGCATCGGCGGCGGGCAAAAAACCTCGCTTTTGCTGGCCACCGAGCACCCCGCCGTGGCGCGCAAAATTTTTTCTCTGGCCAAGGAGCTTTTCCGCATGGAAACGGAAATCACGGTGCACCGCAAAGACCGCCTGCGCAAGAATCAGGTCTTTTCCCTGTGTATGCCCGCGCAGGAGCCATTGGAGAAGGCCCTGTTCGCCCTCGGCTTCGCGCGGGAGGATGAGCCACAGCGTATAGATTTTTCCGCGCGCCCGCCGCGCCAATTTTTGGATAGCCCCTGCTGCCGCCGGACCTATCTGCGGGGGGCTTTTCTGGCTGCGGGTTCGGTCAACGCCCCGGAAGGCGCCTATCACATGGAGCTGATCTGTCACGGCAAAGAACAGGCCTTTTTCCTGCGCGAGCTTTTGCAGGCCTTCGAAATCGGCGCGCACATCTTCCGGCGCAAACAGGCCTGGGTGGTCTATCTCAAGGGCAGCGAGCATATCGCCACCTTCCTTACCGTGGTCGGCTCGCACCGTGCCTTGCTGGAATTTGAGAACGCGCGCGTGAGCAAGGATATGCGCAATTACCTCAACCGCCGCGTTAACTCGGAGGCAGCCAATATCGGCAAGCAGGTGGAGGCCGCGCAAAAGCAACTGCGGGACATCGGCGTCATTGACGCAGGGGGCCGTTTCGCCAAACTGCCGCGAATCTTGCGCGAGGCGGCGGAAGCGCGGCTGGAAAACCCGGAATGTTCCCTGGCGGAACTGGCGCAGATTTTGGGCGTGGGCAAATCCGGCGTCAATCATCGTTTCCGCAGGCTGGCGGAAATCGCGGAGCAAATCAATAGCGGAAACCACGGCGTTTTTTGACCCGCCAAACAGCTTCTCATATCGCAAAAGAGAAAATATTGTCACCGCTTCACGTTCTTTTTGGAAAGGATTTCCCCGCTTGATCATAGAATGATTCCGCAAAACCGTGAAA
>WRDJ01000188.1 GCA_009783495.1 Clostridiales bacterium
ATTTAATACCCGCCCTATCTCTTATAATTCTTGGGCACGAAGGGCCGGGCGATGATTTGCGCTTCCACGGCTTTGCCGCGAATCATCACGTCAATGCTCTCCCCCGTTTTGGCGAAGGGCGCCTCAACGAGCGCCAGACCGAAATTTTGCCCTAAAGAGGGGGCATAGCTGCCCGTGGTGACGAAGCCGATCTCACGCCCGTCTTTCTCCACCGGAAAATGGCTGCGCGCCACGCCCCGGCCCACCATGACAAACCCCGCCAACCTGCGCTTCAGGCCCTCCGCCCGCACCTTGGCCAGGGCTTCCCTGCCGAGATAATCGCCTTTATCCGCGCTGACGAAAAAGCCCAGCCCGGCTTCCAGCGGATTGATCTCGCGGCTGATCTCCTGTCCGTAAAGGGGCAGCGCCGCCTCGAAACGCAAGGTGTCGCGCGCGCCCAGGCCGACGGGTTCCAAGCCTTCCTCGCGGCCCGCCTCAAGCAAACTTAGCCACAAAGATTCCGCCTGCGCATTGGGCAGATAGAACTCGAAGCCGTCCTCGCCGGTATAGCCGGTGCGGGAAAGCAGCACGGAGAGCCCCGCCACCTCAACTTGCGGATAAAAATGATAAAAGCCCAAGGCGTCCAGATCGGCGTCGCTCAACTTGGCGAGGATTTTCTGCGAACGCGGGCCTTGCAGGGCGATCTGCGCCGTCTCGCAGGATAAATCGCTGAGTGTGACCTCTCCCCTTTTTTGTTCGTTGATCCAGGCCCAGTCTTTAGCGGCGTTGGCCGCGTTGACCACCAGCAGGAGCTTTTCCTGGCTATACTTATAGACCAGCAGGTCGTCCACCACGCCCCCGTCCTCATAACACATGGGCGAATAAACCACCTGGCCGGCGGCGGCGCGGGCGACGTCGGCTGTCACCAGATATTGCACAAAGTCCAGCGCGTCCGGCCCTTCAACAAGGATCTCGCCCATATGCGAAACGTCGAAAAGCCCGGCCCGGCGGCGCACAGTCAAGTGTTCCTCGATGATGCCTTTGAATTGCACCGGCAGGGCCCACCCACCGAAATCTATGATTTTTCCTCCCAAAGCGACATGTTGGTCATAAAGCGCGGTTTTTTTCATTTTATTGCCTCTCTTTTGTCAGACTTATAGCAGACTTATTGCTTTTCCACATTTTGCGGCAAAATCCTGCCGCAGGTGCAAAAGTCAGAGTATAACAATACCCCGCAATTTTTGCTGCGGGGTATTGTTATACTCTATTCTTTCTCCTGCTCGTCTTTAGCGGGCTTTTTCGGGTCGAAGGAAAAGGTGAGGCTGGGCCAGTCATCCTTGATGCCTTTTTGCTCTTCTTGCTCCTGTTGCTCCTCCGGCGCGGGAGGAGCGTCGCTTTTCCCTTCTCCGGGCATATCTTCTTCCTCTTTTTCTTCTTCTTTCGGCTCTTCCGGCGTAATGAAGCCGTCCTTCATCAGCTGATAAAACTCCCCGGCCTCCAAGGTTTCCCGCTCGATCAAGGTGTCGGCGATCAGGTGCAGCTTGGCCAGGTTTTCTATCAGCACGCCCTTGGTCTTTTTATAGGCTTCGTCTATCATCAGGCGGGCCTCTTTGTCAATGGCATAGGCGATGGCCTCGCTGTAATTGCGCTCCTGCGAAAAATCGCGGCCCAGGAAAACCGTTTCCTGGCTGCGCCCGAAGGTGAGCTGCCCCAGTTCCTCGCTCATGCCATAGCGGGTGATCATTTTGCGCACGGTTTCCGTGGCGCGCTCCAGGTCATTTTGCGCCCCGGTGCTGATGTCCTGCAAAACCAGTTCTTCGGCCAGCCGTCCGCCCAAAAGGATGCAAATCTCGTCCAGCATTTGCGATTTTGTGACATAGCGCCGGTCTTCCTTGGGCAAAAGCAAGGTATATCCGCCGGCCCGGCCGCGCGGGATGATGGAGATTTTATGCAAGGGGTCGGCGTTGGGCATGAAATAAGCCGCCACGGCGTGGCCCGCCTCATGATAGGAGACCAGCCGCTTCTCTTTGTCGCTGATGACGCGCGACTTTTTCTCCGGCCCGGCGATCACACGCTCGGCCGCCTGCTCCAAGTCCTGCATACTGATTTTTTTCTTGCCGCGGCGGGCCGCCAAGAGCGCCGCCTCGTTGATCACATTGGCCAGATCGGCCCCGGTGAAGCCGGGTGTGCGCCGGGCCACCACTCCCATATCCACCGCGCCGTCCATGGGCTTGTTCCTGGCGTGGACATCAAGTATCTGCCGGCGGCCCAGGATGTCGGGGACATCCACCGTGATCTCGCGGTCGAAGCGCCCGGGACGCAAAAGCGCCGGGTCGAGGATGTCCGGGCGGTTGGTGGCCGCCATGACGATGATGCCTTCATTGGGCGCGAAGCCGTCCATTTCCACCAGCAACTGATTGAGCGTCTGCTCCCTTTCGTCGTGGCCGCCGCCCAAACCGGCGCCCCTTTGCCGGCCCACCGCGTCTATCTCGTCTATGAAAACGATGCAAGGGGCGTGCTTTTTCGCCTGGTCAAACAAGTCGCGCACGCGGGAGGCGCCCACGCCCACGAACATTTCCACAAAATCGGAACCGCTGATGGAGAAGAAGGGCACCCCGGCTTCCCCGGCCACCGCGCGGGCCAGCAAGGTCTTGCCGGTGCCGGGAGGGCCATAAAGCAAAACCCCTTTGGGGATGCGCGCTCCCAGCGCGTTGAACTTGCGCGGGTCTTTGAGGAACTCCACGATTTCCTGCAATTCCTCTTTCACCTCGTCAACCCCGGCCACATCGGCGAAGGTGACTTTTTTGCGGTCGTCTATCTGCAGGCGGGCGCGGCTCTTGCCGAATTGCATCACCTTGCCGCTGCCGCCCTGGCTCTGATGCATGATCAAGAAGAATACCACCACCAGGATCACCAAAACGACGACCGTGCTAAGAACGCTGATCCACCAGGCTTGAGGGGGAACCTGGTCATATTTGACGTCAACGCCATATTCCTCCAGCACCGCCGCGA
>WRDJ01000189.1 GCA_009783495.1 Clostridiales bacterium
AAGAGGTAAGCCGTTTGCCGCCCTCAAATCCCGCGGGGAGGGCAAACTCCCGGGGCTCCCCTGTCCGGTTACCCGCAAAGAGGATCTCTTCTTTTCCGCTTTTTCTTATAAAGCAGCATATACTGTCTGAAAAAGTGACCGGCAAAAACAACGCGTCGGCGAAAATCGGGTAGTCTGCCCTTATCTTCCCGAGGGTGCGGATAAAATCCACAAGGCCGCCGTCTTCGCCGCCCCACGGGTAGCAGAGGCGGTTAAACGGATCCCTGTAGCCGCACATCCCGGCCTCGTCGCCGTAGTAAACGCAGGGTATCCCCGGCAGCCCGAACTGCAAAAGGCTCGCGATGGCAAACAGGTGCCGCCCCTTCCAGTACTGTTCCTCCGTCAGGGTTTGGTGTGAATTCTGCCATTCGCGGTCATGGCTTTCCATCGGGTCGCCGCCCAAAGCGGTGATCGCCCGCACCGTGTCGTGGGTCGAAAGCGAATTCATCGCCGCCCCAAGCACCGGAGGCGGATAATTCTCGACGATCCGCATTACAGAATGATAGAACGCGTATCCGCCGCCATAGCGCATATAATGGAGCAGCGCGTCCCGGAACGGATAATTCATCACGCTGTCCATCTGGGCGCCCAGCAGATATCTCCGGCGGGAGCCGTAGCTGACCTTGTTCGATGCGTCCTCCCACACCTCGCCGATCACGGCAAGGCCGTCGCCGCCCCCATTAACGGAAGCGTATAGCGCGTCGAGGAATACGTCCGGCAGTTCGTCGGCCACGTCCAAGCGGAAGCCCGAAGCGCCAAGCCCGATCCAGTGACGCAGCACCCCGTCCTCCCCGCAGATAAAATCTATATATTCGGGGTTTGATTCCTCCACATTCGGCAGCGTACGGAACCCCCACCAGCTCTCGTACTCCTCCGGCCAGCGCCCGAACCGAAACCACGGGAAGTATGGGCTTTTCCTGTCGCGGAAGGCCCCGCCGCTTCCGTAGCGGCCTTCTTTATTGAAGTATATGCTGTCCGAACCGGTGTGGCTGAATACGCCGTCGAGGATTATGCCGATCCCGCGCTTTTTCGCTTCGGCGCAAAGGCGCGAAAAATCATCCTCATTCCCGAGCAGCGGGTCAACCTTATGGTAATCGGCGGTGTTGTAGCGGTGGTTTGAGTGGGCCTCAAATATAGGGTTTAAGTAGATGCAGGTCACGCCGAGGCTTTCAAGGTAGCCAAGCTTTTGAGTTATGCCTTCGAGGTCGCCGCCAAAATAATCCGAGTTGGTTACCTTGCCAAGCGGGTTTGGTTTCCACTCAGGCTGCCCGCCCCAATCGCTCCGCAGGGTCCTGTCTGCGGGAACGCCCTCTTTTTTATTTCCGCTTGCGCAAAACCTGTCGGGGAAGATCTGATAGATAACGCCTTGCCCCAGCGCCGCCGGCGTTTTCATGCCGCGGTCATAAACGGTGAGCTGCCATCCGTCCCATCCGCCAAAGATGGCAAGGTTATCCGGGCCGCGCGTTAATGACTGGCGGCCGTCCGGCAAATCAAGCTCAAAGTGGTAAAACCACAGCTGCGGTTCGCGGCAGGTAAATTTCGCGCGAAATGCATTGCAACGCAGATCCCCAATGGCGAATTCCATGGGGATCTCGACCGTCTTCCCCGAAGGGAGGCCCGGAATAAGTTTCAGCGTGCATTTCGCCGCCATGTTTTTGGGCAGATAGAGGGAAAACGAGACTTCTTCCCCTGCCGCAACCGCGCCAAACGGGGTTTTACAGGCCGGGTCGCGGCTGTCGAAATACGGAACGCTCATCGGCTAAGTCTCCAGATGTCCTGCGCGTAATCACGGATCGAGCGGTCGGCGCAGAAAATAGCGCTCTCGGCGATATTCCTAAGGCTCATTTGCTGCCAGCGAACGGTATCCTGATACATTTTTGCGGAAAGTTCGCGTATCTTCCGGTAAGAATCAAAGTCGGCAAGGGTCATATAATAGTCGGTTTTCATTAGCATCTCGTTGACGTCCGGGAAGGCGTCTTTTCCTAAATCTTTTATCAGCGCGTCAACCGCGCGTTTTACCGTATGGTTTTTATCGTATATGGCTTTTGGGGAGTACCCGGCGGCGCGCCTTGCCTCCACCTGCTCAGCCGTCATGCCAAAGATCAGGATATTCTCGTCGCCTACAGCCTCGTGGATCTCCACATTCGCGCCGTCAAGGGTCCCAAGCGTAATGGCGCCGTTTATCATAAGCTTCATGTTGCCGGTGCCGGAGGCCTCGGTCCCCGCGAGCGAAATCTGCTCTGATATCTCAGACGCGGGCAGGATCCGCTCCATCTTTGTAACATTATAGTCTTCCATAAAATGCACTTTTATCTTATTTCTTACCGCGGGGTCTTTTTCGATGATCTCACTTAGCTTGCAGAGAAGCGAGATTATCTGCTTTGCCATAAAGTATCCGGGCGCGGCTTTTGCCCCGAATATATAGCTGCGCGGGTAGAATTCCGCGTTGGGGTGGTCTTTGAGGTACAGGTATGACGCTATGATATCCAGCGCGCCGAGTTGCTGGCGCTTATATTCGTGCAACCGTTTTACATGAACGTCGAAAATCGAGTCGGGATTCAACACGACTCCGCTTTGTTCGGTAAGCCAGGCGCAAAAATCTTCTTTGTTGCGGTGCTTGACCTCGGCCATTTTTTTAAGGAAGCCTTCGTCGTTTTCAAACTTGTTCAGTTTTGAGATCTCGTTCATATCGCGCTTGAATCCGTCGCCTATGGCCTCGGTTATGAGCGCGGTCAGCCCCGGGTTTGCCTGCATCAGCCAGCGGCGGCTTGCAATGCCGTTTGTGACATTGATGAACTTGCCGGGAAAAGCGTTGGAGAAACTCGCGAAAACATCGTCTTTAAGGATCTGCGAATGCAGTTGCGACACGCCGTTTACGTTATGGCTGCCCGCTATGGCAAGGTTGGCCATATGGATCTTATCATTTTTGACGATGGCCATA
>WRDJ01000190.1 GCA_009783495.1 Clostridiales bacterium
GCCTTCCGATGTGTAAAGGGACTGCTTTTAACCATAGAAGACACCTTGTCTTCCGTCCCTTTGCGCCTGTTATACGGGCGTATTTTTTGTGCCGGCTTCCAAAACACAATTATGAAAGGTTGGAAAAAATGAAAAAGAGACTAATAGCTGCAGCACTATCACTTATCGTTTTGGGGATGCTATTTGCGGGATGTACCCCAGGTACAGAAACTTCGATTATCGACTCCATACCACAGACAGACACACCCTTATCCGAACCTGCTCTGATAAAGGGAAAGATCATCCTTGGTACCACAACAAGCACGGCGGATTCCGGGCTTCTTGAGTTTATCCTGCCCTTCTTCACCGCCGAAACCGGCTGGGAAGTAGACGTCATCTCGGTTGGTACCGGAGCCGCCATGCAGATGGGGCGCGACGGCGACGCCGACGTTTTACTCGTTCACTCCCGCCCCGACGAGGACAAGTTCGTTGAGGAAGGATACGGCACGGCCCGCTATGACGTCATGTATAACGACTATATTATTCTCGGCCCGAAAGACGGCCCGATTGTCTATAACAACGACATCCGCGAAACTTTTATGACAATCGCCCAATCAGGGCTTGACTTCGTTTCGCGCGGCGACGATTCGGGGACCCATAAAAAAGAGCTTGAAATTTGGAGCCTCGTGGAAATCGACCCGGAGAACAATTCCGCATATGTGAGCGCCGGTCAGGGGATGGGCGCAACCATTGGAATGGCAAAGGAGCTAAGCGCCTATGCCCTTTCAGACCGCGCTACCTGGCTTAACTATGCCGACAAGGGCGACCTTGAAATAGTGAGCGAGGGCAGCGAGGAACTCTTTAACCCATACGGCGTGATCCCTGTATCCGCGCGGGATGACAGAATCAATGCAGAAGGCGGGCAGGCTTTTGCCGATTGGATAACCGGTTCGACCGCGCAGGCCCTTATCGCCACATTCGGCGTCGAAGAATTCGGCAAGCCGCTGTTTTTCCCGGACGCAAAGTAGATTGTCCTGTATAAAGTATAAATGGGGTGGCTGCGATGACTCAAATGCTTGACAGCGAAGTGTGGGGCATCATCGCGGTCACCCTTCGCATGTCGGTTGCATCCACCTCCATCTCGGCGGTACTTGGCACTGTACTGGGGCTTTTGCTCGAACGTTCACACTTCCCCGGCAAATGGCTTGTCGTCAGGATAAACCGCACCCTTATGGGGACTCCCCCTGTAGTGGTCGGGCTTGTGGTCTACCTCGCGCTGATGCGCAAAGGTCCGCTTGGTTCTTTGAATATCCTCTTTACTGTGAGGGCAATGGTTATAGCCCAGGTCTTGATTATAACCCCCATCATCTGCGGGATGGTTTATACGTCGGCGCAGCGAAACGCCAAGCATATCCGGGCTTTTGGCGCAACCATGGGGGCAACTCCCATACAGACGCAGATCCTGCTCATACGGGAGCTAAGCCACGAGATCTATTTTGCTGTAATAACCGGATTTGGGCGCTCTATCAGCGAAGTAGGGGCGGTTATGATCGTAGGCGGGAACATCCAGTACCGCACCCGAACGATGACGACCGCCATCACCCTGTTGCGTAATAAAGGCAGCTACACCGACGCGATTTTTCTCGGCGCAGTCCTGCTTTTGATAGCGTTTTTGATCCAAACCCTTGCCGACCGGATACGCAAAAAGGAGCGTCACGCCGATGAAAATATCTAATCTCGAAAAAAATTTCGGCGAATTTTCGCTGCGTATCGAAAGCCTTGCGCTCCCGCCCGGCCAAATCTACGGGATAATCGGCCCTAACGGCAGCGGAAAAACCACCGCCATCAAGCTGATTGCCGGCCTGCTAAAGCCCGACGGCGGCGCGATCGACCGCGAAGGCCTCTCTCCGCGTGATATCACCTTGGCGCCGCGCAAGCCATATCTTCTCCACGACTCGGTTTACCGAAATTTAGTTTATCCACTGCGTCTGCGCGGAATAAAACCCAATCCTCATGAGATAGACCGCTGCCTTAAGATAGCGGGGCTCGAAAATCGCCGGGATCAATTCGCGCTAAGCCTTTCCACCGGCGAGCAGCAGAAGCTCTCCCTTATAAGGGCCCTTATCTTCTCCCCCAAGCTTATACTCCTCGACGAGGCGCTTTCCAATCTCGATCTCGAAAGCGTGGGATTGTTCGAGCGGCTAATACTTGGCCGTCAGCAAAAAGAACCGGTTACCTGGGTGATTATAAGCCACCAGCTTTCGCATATCCAGCGCCTGTGTTCTTATCTTTTCTTTATGCATAACGGTACGGTCAAAGCCGAAGGCCCCGCCACCGACGTATTGCTGCGACCGCAAAATCCGCATCTTAAAAAATATTTGCAGCATGAGATTTTTATAAATGAGGACGCCCAATGGAATTCTTAAATGCCGACAGTATTGAAACCGCACGGGAAAAACTTCTTTCATTCGCGGGCGGTTTGTTTGCCGCTACCGAGCTTTTGCCGCCGCATGAATCCCTTGGCAGAATTTTAGCCGGGGATATCGCGGCCGGTGAGGATATCCCCGGCTTTAAGAGGTCTTCTGTTGATGGTTACGCGGTTCTGTCGGCCGACACCGCCGCCGCCGGAGAAGGCGCCCCGGTGTTTCTAACCGTCCGTGGGCAGGTGGAAATCGGAAACCCCGTCTCCTTTTCTATCGGCTGCGGCGAGTGCGCCGCAGTACCCACCGGCGGTATGCTGCCGGTGGGCGCAGACGCGGTTGTTATGATAGAATACGCCGAGCTGTTTGGCGATGGCGAGGTTGCTCTTTATGCCGGCGTATCCCATGGAGAAAATGTAGTGCAGGCGGACGAGGACGCAAAAGCGGGCGACGTCATCCTTCATCGCGGTAAACAAATATTGCCGCAGGATATCGGGGCGATGGCGGCGGCGGGTATTACGGAAGTTCCGGTATGCGTCCGCCCACGCCTGACAATCATCTCTACCGGA
>WRDJ01000191.1 GCA_009783495.1 Clostridiales bacterium
TCGATTTCCGCCGGATCTTCCATGCCGCAGAGGCGCAGGGCCGCCGCCACATTGTCGAAAACCGTCTCCTGCTTGTGCAGATTATAGTTTTGAAAGATATAGCCGACATACTGGTTGCGCAGAACGTCGGTGTTGGAGCTCAGGTCGGCGCCGTCAATCAGCACGCTGCCGCTTTCCACACCGTCCAGCCCGCCGATAACGTTGAGCAGCGTGGTCTTGCCGCAGCCGCTTTTGCCGTATACGGCGACCAGCCCGCGTTCAGGAAGTTCCAAATTCACATTATTCAGGACGTGGATCTGGTTTTGCCTGTTCTTGTTGAAGAACTTGTTCAGACCGCTCAGCTTGATCATTCCGCCGCCCCCCTCATGGTTTTCTTAACGCTTTGTTCAAATATCCTGCCGGTCTGCCTTCTGGTCACGCGCAGGATGATGATCAGCAGGCCCAGGGCGATCAGGGCGTATTGCCAGGCATATAGGAAGGTGAACGTCCCGTTGAGGTAGGGGTTGGTATAGATGATGGCCGCCGCGATGCCGATGGCTATATAGGCGGGGATGAGGTTGATGAGCATCTGTGCATACAGGGCCGCTTTCACCACGCTCACGGTGATGCCCATTGAGCGCATGACGGCCAGGTCGCCCTTCATGGCCATGATGGCGCGGGAGGAGCACAGGCTGACGAAGAAGGCGAGAAAGATGATGACGACCACCCACAGCACGACCGACCCGAGCAGCAGGATGGTGCCCAGGATCAGTTCCCCGGACATGCCGTTATCCATGGTGGTGTCGGCCACGACCGCGACATAGCCCATCTCGCGCAGCTGGGTGGCTTTTTTGTGCGCCTGAGAGAAGCTGCCGAAAAAGAGCGAGGCCTGCTGATAAGACTCGGCGAAATATTCATCCATCAAGCCGGTCATCAAGTCGGGGCTGAGCAAAACGCGCGTCCACAAATACGCCGAGGGGGCGTCAATATCCACGGCGCCGGAAATATCTTTGATGAATTTGCTCTCCGTGCCGTAACCGCCGCCCGGGGGCATCGGCGTCACATCAATATCATAATAACGGCCGCCATAATAGTAGCCGCCGCCGTAGTATTGAAAATCGCGCACGGTGCCGCTGAAGGTCACGGTTTTGATAGACGTATAGTCTTTATCGCCATCCGCCTGCGCCTTTTCCTGATTCATTTTCAGCGTGTTTTTTGCTTCCGTATATTCCTTTTGGTAAACGCTGAACGAATTTTCCGGCAGCGTAAATGACGGGATCAGATAACTTCCGTTATAGGTGAACGACTTGTTCAAGCCATAGCTGTCGCTTAATGAGAAGGCCAGGGAAAAATCGCTGTAATTCGCGTTTAAGTAATACATGGCGGTGGCGACCTTGAAGCCTTCCTCAGTGAAAACGATTTTTGGGGAAAGGTTGTTGTCATAATAATATTTCACGCCGACCACCTTGAAGCTGTCTGAAAAAATAATGTGTTCGGGCAGCAGTTTGTTTTTCAGTTCGCTCTTGCCATATTCCGGCTGGAAGGTGATGGGGAGATAGAGCAGCACCTCGTCTGCCGCCTCCGGCTTCTTGCCCACATCAACACCAAAATCGCCGCCGAAGACGCATTCAATGGAATACCAGTCATGCCTTTCGGTCCAGAAGCCGAAGGTCATGTCGAGCAGGTAGTCATAGTGCAGATAGCTTTGGGCGCCCAAGTCGTTTTTCAGTTTTTCCAGCTCGGCTTCGGTTATCACGCCCCCGGCTGATTTCACTAGCACCACCCGGCCCTCCACGGGCGTGAACATATAAGGCTTTCTCATGAGCTCGAGCGCCTCGCCGCATAGCGCCGTGACCAGATATACGCCGAGCGAGGAGATAATCATGAGCAGGCACATGAAAACAGAGAGCTTGGGCATGGTGCGGAACTTGATCGCCCCGAGCTCTAGGCCGTTTTTTATCACCATGTGCGCTTTTCTATGCGAACTTTCGTAGGGTTCGCTTTTTGGCGCGGCGGAGGGGGCGGGCCGCGAGATGACGTGGTCGAACTCAACTGCTCTGTCATAGATCCTTATATTCCTGGTGGCATAATCCTCCAGCTGGCCGAAGCTGTGCGTGACCACGATGAGCAGCTTGTCTTTGGCCACTTCCTTCAACAGTTCGATGATCTCTTTGGAGGTTTGCGAATCGAGATTGCCTGTCGGTTCGTCGGCCAGGATGATCGGGCTGTCCTTGGCCAATGCCCGCGCGATCACCGTGCGCTGCTTCTGGCCGCCGGAAAGCGCGCTGCCCTTGTGGCGAACATGGGAAGAAAGCCCGACGCGCTGCAGCAATTCGAGGGCCCGCCTGCGCCGGGCTTTTCTGTCCTCAATGTGCATGAGCGCCAGCTCGACGTTTTGCAAAACCGAAAAACTCTCAATTATATTATAATCCTGAAAGATGAAGGAGATATGCTTTTGCCGGTAATCTTCCCAATCGCTCTGCAAATAGTGCGAGGTGGGCTCGCCTTCGACATAAAGCTCGCCCTCTTCATAGCTGTCCATGCCGCTGATGACGTTGAGCAGCGTGGATTTGCCGGAGCCGGATTTGCCGGTGACGGCGACGAACTCGCCCTTATCAAAGGAAAGGTTCACCCCGCGTATGCCGACCACGATGTTATTCTCGGACACATAAATTTTTCCTATGTCTTTTAAGGTTATAAGCGACAATTTATCTCCCCGCTTTCTTATTTGGCTTATTTGGGTCAAAGAAAACTCAACAGGGATATTATATCACTTCTTAAAATAGAAAGTAAATTAAATTTGCAAAAAGATCTCCTGTGGCTGCCCGGCGAAAATGCGCTTTGTGACGGTCTGTTGATATCAGACAAAGCAAAAACCGCCTGAAAACGGATGTTCCAAGCGGTTTAGCTGGTCGGAGCGACACGACTTGAACGTGCGGCCTCTACCACCCCAAGGTAGCGCTCTAGCCAAACTGAGCTACGCCCCGA
>WRDJ01000192.1 GCA_009783495.1 Clostridiales bacterium
CCTGGCCAAAGGAATGCTTCGTTGTCACAAGCGTGAGCGGGCAAAAGGTGCTGCAACCAATTATGCGGGACTTAGCCCAGGTGGAGGGCTTGAACGCGCGGCTTTTGACCGTGGAGAACAAATTTTTCGGCCCTACGGTCACGGCGAGCGGCCTTTTGACGGGAACCTGTTTGCTCTCCGCCTTGAAAGGCTGGCGCGAGGGCAGGGAAGGGAAGCCCCTGCTGCTGCTGCCCGCCAATATGCTGCGGGCCGGGGAGGAGGTCTTTCTCGACGATATGACGGTGAGCGAGCTGGAGCGGGCTTTGCAAGTGAAAATCAAGGTAACGGAAGCGGATGGGCGGAGTTTTTTAGAGGGCGTTTTGAGGGATGAGTGAGAGCAATAAAAAAGGAGCGAAAAAAGATAAAAAACAGGGCCTTAATACCCTTGTTAATAATAATCAGTTTATTCTGCTGTTCGTGTTCAGACAACAGAGTTGAAGATGTGGATTTTATTAACAAATCGCTGCCCGAAGAACAAAAAATACTGTTCGGCGGAATGGTGACGCTTGAATTATTGGAAAGTATCGTTGGGGAATTGACATATGACTATACGCCTATAATATCGGCGTATAAAACGGAGGTCTATAATGGGGCTGACGGAAATGATTATGAATTGGAGTTTGCGCCCACAACTGACGGCGTTCGTGAAATAATCGCGTGCTTGCGCCATACCGAGGATGACAGCGAATGGATGTTTTGCAAAAAAAACAGCATGCAATTTGGCTTTATTGGTATAAAAATTTCGGATGAATAGAATCATCGGCGTAGAAGAACAGAAAACCAAAGGAGCAAACAACATGAAACCAATCGTAGCCATTGTCGGCCGGGCCAATGTGGGCAAATCTACGCTCTTCAACCGCCTGGCGGGGGAGCGGGCCGCCATCGTGCAGGATACGCCGGGCGTGACCAGAGACCGGCTCTACCGCGACGCTTCCTGGCTGGACCGCGATTTCACCGTCATTGACACAGGGGGCATCGAGTTCGGCAAGCAGGAAGCCTTTTCCGCCTTGGTGAAGCGGCAGGTTGACCTGGCCGTTGAAGAGGCGGACGTGATCATCTTCCTCACCGATTTGCGTTCCGGGCCCACCGCCGACGACCTGGAAATCGCCGGGATGCTGCAAAAATGCCGCAAGCCGGTGGTTCTGGCCGTGAACAAGGTGGATAATTTCACCAATCTGGCGCCGGTCTATGATTTTTACGGGCTAGGGCTGGGGGAGCCCATACCAGTTTCCTCCCTGCACGGCATGAATACCGGCGACCTGCTCGACGCGGTGATCGCGCATTTTCCGCCCAAGGCTGAAGAGGAAGCCGCCGGGGACCGCGTGATGCTGGCGGTGATCGGGCGGCCCAATGTCGGCAAATCGTCGCTGGTCAACGCCATTTTAGGGACGGAGAGAGTGATCGTTTCGGAAATCCCCGGCACCACGCGCGACGCCATAGATACTTCGATAACCCGCGACGGGCATGAATATCTAATCATAGACACGGCCGGAATGAGGCGCAAGGGCAAGGTTTATGAGCCCACAGAGCGCTACAGCGTGGATCGCGGCCTCAAAGCCATAGACCGCTCCGACGTGGCCATTTTGGTGATCGACGCCCTCGACCGGGTGACCGAACAGGACAAGAAAATCGCCGGATACGCTCATGAAGCCGGAAAAGGCCTGCTGATCGTGGTCAACAAATGGGATCTGCCGGAAAAGGATCACCGCACCATGCAGGAGTTTGACCGCCACATCAAGGAGGAGCTTTCTTTCGCCTCCTATGCGCTGACGCTTTTTGTCTCGGCCAAAACCGGGCAGCGCGTGGATAAAATCTTGCCGCTGGTGGATTTCATTTCCGAGCAGCAGACGCGCCGTGTCTCCACGCCGCTTTTGAACGAAGTGATGCGCGAGGCGGCGGCCGTCAACCCGCCGCCCAGCCACAAGGGCAAACGGCTGAAGCTGCTTTATGCCACGCAGGTGGGGGTCAAGCCGCCCAAGATCGTGGTCTTCCTCAACGACCCGGAACTGATGCACTTTTCCTATGCCCGTTATCTGGAAAACAAGTTCCGGGAGAGCTTCGGTTTCGCCGGTTCGCCCATCAGCCTGATCTGGCGCAAGCGGGAAGGCGCGGAAAAAGACAAATAGGGGAGGGCGGGGTAACCAACATGATAGAGATCATTTCTAAACCAAAAATCCCCAAACAATATGGTTTCGTTCTCAAAACAGAACAACTCCGTGTTGCATTAGAAGAAAATAACATCAACACCCACACCGATTTGAATTATTGCTTTTATCAACAAATCGGGAGTATTTTTGAAGTGTTCTTTTGGCCTCCAAACGAGAATATTCCATACAATCGGTTGTATATCAGAGCAGGCGCTTTGCCAAGAGAAAAAATTTTTTTGGCACGGGAAAAATTGAAATCCATAGTGTTGCCCGAGTTCGTTTCGTGGGTTAAAGAAATAATAAACTTGCCAATAAACTCTCCATATCAAGGTGTACAATTTAGGTTTGAGGCAAGTTTCATTGATAATGCTGTTGAAATAATAAAGCATAGGTGTTGACAATCATTTTTCATATAAACATTCATCCCCCGCAGCCCGCGCAAAAAACTGATTTCTGAAAGGAGGCCCGGCATGGCCATCACCTATCAAGTCGCCTCCGGCCTTTATCTCAACATAACCAACCGCTGCTCCAACCGCTGCATTTTTTGCGTGCGCAATTTCGCCGACGCGGTGGGCGACGCCTCTTCGCTGTGGCTGCCGCAAGAACCTTCTCTGGAAGAGATTTGGGCCGAAATATGCGCGCGCGACCTGAGCGTTTATAAGGAACTGGTGTTTTGCGGGTTCGGCGAGCCGACCGAGCGGTTGGACGTGCTTCTGGCCATCGCCGCCCGCGTGCGGCAAAGCGCCCCCTTTTTGCCCATTCGTC
>WRDJ01000193.1 GCA_009783495.1 Clostridiales bacterium
AAAAAAGCGCGAAAACTCTGGATAAAGCGGATGAGCGTCTGCGCGGGTTCGCCGTCGGGATAGCGGAGGGGGTGCAAGCGGTCAGGACTCTCCCGCTCACCGCCAAAAGCCTGTATAAAAATATAGAAAAACTGGACGCCGGCTTTGCCGCGGGCGGTGGCTGCACGGGCTGCGGCTTATGCCAAAAAATATGCCCGGTGAAAAATATCCGTTTGGAAAACGGCAGGCCGAAGTGGCTGGGCCAATGCGAACGCTGCGTCGCCTGCATCAGCTGGTGCCCGTCCAAGGCCATTGATTATGGAAGCAAGACGCAGGAGAGAAGGCGTTACCGCAACCCGCGCGTCAAGGCGGAAGATTTAGCGAGCCGGGGACAGGATGAATGAGCGCACCAAAATAAGAACCCCGGATCACTTGGCAAAGCAAGCGGTTCGGGGTTTTGTTGTTGTTGCTCATCTCTCTTTCAGCTCGTCCAAGCTTTCCAGGGCGGAAAGCAGCTCTTCCGGCGTTTGAAACTCGACCCCGCCATTGTTGGCGAGCCTTTGCCGCCAGCTTTCCGGCAGGGATTCCGGCTTCACGGCCAAAATCTCCAGCGGATCGCCCGCCGTGCCCAGCGGGCCGTGGAAAATGGCCAGCCTGTCCTGATAGGGCGCCAGATAGCTTTTTTGCGCGTCTTCCGGGCAAAGGCGGCCCGATTCGCGGAAAGCCACCGCCAACCCGTCTCCCTCCCAGAAAACGCACCAACCATCCTGTGTTATTTCGGCAAAGGTTTTGCCGGCAAACTCTTCCAGACCGGCAGCGCAAAAAACCTCGAGATGCTGGCAGGCCGGGTAATATATTTCCCGCCGCACCATCGTGCCGGGGGAGACGAAGCCCTCTTTATCCCTCTGTGCGGGAAGGGCTGGTGCGCCGAAAAGGCTTTTTATAACCAGAAAGGCCATGAAAACGGCCAGAAAAAAGATAACAATAGTGAGAAGCAGCCAAATGTTTCTTATCTTTATCATTCCCGGCAGACGGATGCCCCTCATCTTGAGCCCTCCCGAAATCTATGCTTCGGGGGCAACCCCCTGAGCAGGGTTCCCCGGACAGGTTTATTATGCCTGCTTCGGCGGAAAATTATTCACCTGGCCGCAGCCGCATACGAAGAAAGCCGCCGCCGTTGATATTAACGGCGGCGGCTTTTTTCGATAACCCCTTGCGCACTTATTTACTGAAAAAAGCTATGATCCCGTTGGCTATGCCCCGCGCGATCTTGTTTTGATAATCCTCGGAAAGCAGAAGCGGCCGCTCGTTTTTGCTGCTTAAGAAACCGACTTCGATCAAACAGGAAGGCATCGGCGCGCCGCTTAAGACGGGCAGGCCGGTGCTTAGCTTAAGCCCCCGGTCTCTTGCGCCGGTGGTAAAGACCGTCTCGTCCTGGACGCATTGGGCGAGCAGGGTGTTCCCCGCGTTTGAGGATGAGTTATACCAGGTTTCAATGCCCGCCGAGACGTCGTCGGTGGTGGCGTTGCAATGTATGCTGACGAAGAGCTCAGCCTCGGCGTTTGCTTTCGCGAAAGCCACCCGCTCGCTGGGCCAGAGGGTAATATCCTGCTCGCGCGTCATGATGACTGAGAAACCGGCTTCTTCCAGATATGCTTTCACCTTGAGGGCTATCTGCATATTTATCACTTTTTCCACCGCGCCCGGATAGGAAGCGCCGCCGTCAATGCCGCCGTGCCCGGGGTCGAGTATGACGCATTTCGAGGGGGAAACGATGGGATCGGTCGGCTTATCACCGGGATTATCGCCGGGGTTATCGCCGGGCTTGTCGCCGGGCGGATCGGCCGGGCCGCCTTCCGGCATGGCGTTGAAAGCCGAAGTAAGGCCGGCAAAGGCCAGCGCGCAAAGAAAAACCACCACACAGGTGAAGAGCACGCTCGGGGCGCCCTGCCTTCCCCTGCGCGACCCGCGCTCATAATATGTTGGTTTGTTGCGTTGATTATACATGCGAACAGGTTCCCTTCAGCCGGACGTTTTTTGAGGGTGCGGAGAAACATAACTATTTTACCACTTCGGCGGCGAAAAGGCAATCCCTATTTTTGCCGGAGTTAATTATGGTCTTTTAAGCTTTTTTTAATGTAATTCTAATGCCGCTTAAATGTCAATCGCCGGGCCGCGCGCTATAATGAAAAGGGAGGTGAGGACATGAGATTTTTATTGAAGCTGATACTCGGCATAATACTTATCGTTTTATTATTCCAGGGCTTTTTTGCTTTGCTGGGCGTCGTTTGCGGGCTGACTTTCGGGCTGGCCGGAACGGTCTGGTCATTCTTTTGGAAAATCTTCACTACCCCAATCTTTCTAATTCTGATTATAGTATATCTCTTATATAGGCTGAACCGCGCTTCCGCCACGAAGCCGAAGTGAGGCCGCGTTGACTGCATAACCGTAAAAAGGAAAATTTAGACAGGGATATCCCTGCGGTCTTTACGCGCCGCAGGGATATCCCTGTTTTTCGCGCGGGTGCATAATGCGCGCCACGGGGAAGAACAGAAACAAGAAACAAGAGGCCTGCGCTTTTTCGTCTTTTCCACGCTGAACGATCATATAAGTAACAAAAGCAAAAACTGTTCCCCCTCTTTGAGGAGGGGGAACAGGGGAGGGGCAAAACAGAGGACAGAGAGGGGAGAGGCCCGTTCTATTTCGCCGGAGTCACGCTGACCGACCCGCTGGTATTGGTGTTGACGCCGGGGGAACCTTTGTATTCCACCTTGCCCAGGCCGCTGCCGTTGACGGTCAGGCTTTCGGAACAACTGATTTCAACCCTGCCGGAGCCGGAAAGCCTGACCGTCGTCTCGCGCGTTTGCAGGTCAAAGGCATAGAATTTGCCGAGGCCGTCAATCTTGAGGGTGAGGGCATCCGCCTTGCCCGCGAAATTGAAGGTGCCGGAGCCGGATATATCCACG